>NZ_JBFUCO010000011.1:0-234191 GCF_056405215.1 Arthrobacter sp. P1_H7
GCATAAGTCAGCGTGGGCGCCCCCGGAACCACACCGGCCCAGCCACCAAACCGCCGCCTCCACAAACACCTCAGAACGCCCGCCAGACACACGGGGCGAACCGTCATGCCCGGGGCATGCACTTGACACGACCTATAGCCAGCTAGGGCTGGGCCTCGACGAGGATGACCAGGGTCTCGGGCAGTACCCCGTCGTAGGCCATCGCCTCGCCCATGACGTCATTTTGCATCGCGGCCATGAGGGCATCCACATCAGGGACATCCATCATCACTGCGACTTGCGTCGGGTTCCCGGGGTTGACGAACGTACGAATGTTGGTGATCCCCAGTGGGCCGAACACCTCTTCGCGCTTCGGCGAGGCAAGCCAATGATCCTTGTCCTTGACATCGTGGTGGCCGATTATGGTTGGCATGGCGGTCCTCTCGCAGGGGGCCAGCGGTCCGCCGGCCCACTGCTCCGAAAGTTACTCGCCGCCGCATGCCCGGGCAAGTCTATTTTCCGGCCGCATCCCGCCGCACCTGGGTGTCTCCTGGAGGGCCGAGCCCCTGTCCAGCACGGCCGCCCGTCCTCGACACCCGGTTCCCGTGACAATCTCCTGCGATAGGGGCCTTTGGGCACACGCCGGGCGCGGGTGGGAGTTCCTAGAATGAAGCATGGCCGCCGACGCGATCGAGGTGGAACACAAGTACAGCCCTTCGGAATCCGACGCCCTCCCGCCACTGGCATCAATCCCGGGGGTGGATCGCGCCGGGCAATCCGCAAATGAAATGCTGGACGCCGTCTATTTTGATACCAAAGCTCTGGCGTTGGCCGCGCAGCGGATCACGCTGCGCCGACGGTCCGGCGGTCCGGATGACGGATGGCACCTCAAACTCCCGGCCGCCGCGGGGGAGCGCCGGGAGATACGGGAGCCGCTTGGCGGCGAGCAGGATGCCGTGCCGGAAAATCTGCGGCAGCTGGTGCTCGTCCACACCCGCAGCCACGCGCTGGTGCCGGTTGCACGCATCAGGACCAGCCGGAGGTTGACGCCGTTGTACGCCGCCGACGGCGCCGTCCTTGCCCACTTCAGCGACGACCGTGTTGAGGCTCAATCCCTGCTAACCCCCGCACAACCGTCGCGGTGGCGGGAATGGGAGCTGGAACTCGCCGACGGCCCCCGACGGCTGCTCCAGGACGCTGACGCTCTGTTCGCCGCAGAGGGAGTCACCGCCGCCGCCCTCCCGTCCAAGCTCGCCCGGGCGCTCGGACCGGACTATCCGGAGAATCCCGGCACGGCACCAAGGCCGAACCGGAGCGGGACCGCTTCGGACGTCATGCTCTCGTACGTATCCCAACAGGTACGCGCCGTGAAGCTGCACGATCCTCGCGTCCGGGTCGATGCGCCCGATGCCGTGCATCAATTCCGGGTGGCCGCGCGCCGGTTACGGTCGGCACTGGCCACCTTCCGAAAGCTCACAGATACGATGTCGGCCAGGTTCCTTCGGGGCGAGCTCCAGTGGCTCGCCGGCACTGTGGGCCAGGCCCGGGACGCCGAGGTCATCCGCGCCCGGCTGAAGGACATGATCAGTGCCGAACCTCCGGAGCTGTTGATCGGACCAATTGCGCAGCAGATCCAGGAGCACCTCGGCACCGTCCAGCAACAGGGCCGTGCCGCCGGCCTGGCGGCGCTGGACAGCACCCGCTACTTCCGCCTCCTCGATGCCCTCGATGCCTTCCTTGCGGTACCTCCGCTGAGCGCCTGTGCGGGCAATGATGCGCTGGAGACGGTTGGCCGGCTCGTCTCAGCGGAACGAAAACGCCTCAAGGCGGCGGTCCGGTCCCTGGATGGCGGCGCAAGCGGGACCCCGCAGGATGCCGCATTGCATGAAGTTCGAAAGAGCGCCAAGCGGCTGCGCTATGCCGCCGAGGCGGCTACCCCCATCTTCGGCACTCAAGCAACAAACCTTGCCCGGGCCGCGGAGGGCATCCAGGAGATACTCGGAGACTTCCAGGACAGCGTCGTCACCCGGGCAACCCTGCTGGTGCTGGCGCGGCAGGCCGCGGACGGCCCCGGCAACGGATTTACCTACGGGCGCCTGCATGCCCTGGAACAGCAGCGCGGCAACGAAGCCCGCTTGCGGTTCTACGACGCGTGGCAACAGTCCAGGCCAAAACCCCTGCGCTGGACCTAGTCGCCGCGTCCGAACGCCGGGAGAAACCCATGATCGAACCACGCAGCGGAATGCCGGCCATCTGGTCGGACGGACTGGGCCGAGCGAGCATCCGCTCCGTCCAGGTCCTCGCCGTGTCCGCCCTCGCGTGGGCGATCATCTGGGCCGCCAGCCACATCCCGCTCGTCATCATCCCGGTCCTGATCGCCGTAATCCTTGCCGCGGCAATCTCCCCGCTGGTCCGCTGGCTCACGGGGCACGCCTGGCCTCGCGCCCTCGCGGTGGTTGCCTCGTTCGTGGCCATTCTCGCCGTTTTCGGCAGCATCATCGCCGGCATCGTCATTCTGGTCTCCAACCAGTGGGGCGAGCTTACGGCCCGCGCCACTGCCGGGGTCGAACAACTGCACTCATTCCTGAACCACGGACCTGTCCCTGTCAGCGACCAACAGATCACCGCCCTCACGGACTCGGTGCGGGAGTTCTTCACCTCGAGCACGTTCGGTGCAGAAGCCCTCACCGGTGCCCGCACCGTGGTGGAGATCTTCACCGGCGGGGTGCTGATGGCGGTCACCCTGTTCTTTTTCCTCAAGGACGGGCCCGAGATCCGGGCCTTCCTCATTGGCATGCTGCCCGCTGACCACCGCGCCAGGGCACACCTGGCGGCGGACCGCAGTACCGTCGTCCTGGGCGGGTATGTCCGCGGCACCGCCATGGTGGCCGCGGTTGACGGTCTCGTCGTCGGGGTCACCCTCGCCATCATGGGAGTGCCGCTGGCCCTGCCGCTGGGCGTGTTCATCTTTATTGGCGGATTCATCCCGATCGTCGGCGCCACCGTCGCGGGCACCCTTGCCATTGCCGTCACGCTGGTCTCCAACGGACTGGCCCAGGCGCTCATCGTTGTGGCCGTGGTCATCGGGGTGAACCAGCTCGAACACCACTTCCTGCAGCCGGTCCTGATGGGCAAAGTCCTCAGCATCCACGGCCTGGCGATCCTGCTCGTCCTGGCGGCCGGCACCATACTCGCCGGCATTGTCGGCGCGCTGCTGGCCGTGCCGGTCACTGCCGTCACCTGGACCGTCGTCAAGACATGGTCCGGCAAGGACCCGCTGCCCGGGCCGGAGCTGCCCGGGCCGGAGCTGCCCGGGCCCGAGCGGCCCGGGCCCGAGCCGCTGCCCGGACCTGAGCCGCGGTAGGCTCGCCGTTCCGGACGCTGCCTGCAGCTGACGGCCGGCACTGGGGGCCGGCACTACAATTGACCGGTTCCTACGACTTGCTCCTGCCCGGCAGACGCCCGGCCACCGACAGAGAGATCCGATGCAGACCACTTCTGACCACGCCGTCCCGGCCCAAGTTGACCTGAAGCAGGCCGACCGCCCGGACCGCAAGCCCCTGGTCCGCTGGCTACTGGCCAACCAGGTCGCACCCGCCGGCCCCGAAGCCGAGGAAGATCACAAGCCCAACGCCTGGTGGAAGGTCATGTGTCTGACCGGCGTCGACTATTTCTCGACCTTGTCCTACCTTCCGGGCATCGCGGCCCTGGCCGCCGGTGCCCTGTCGCCGCTGGCCACCCTGCTCATCGTGGCCCTGACGCTGCTGGGCATGCTGCCCATGTACCGCCGGGTCGCGCAGGAGAGCCCGCACGGGCAGGGCTCGGTTGCCATGCTGGAGAAGCTGCTCCCGTTCTGGCGCGGCAAGTTCTTCGTGCTGCTGCTGCTCGGGTTCGTTGCGACCTCGTGGATCATCACCATCACGCTCTCGGGGGCCGACGCGACGGTGCACCTGCTGGAGAATCCGATCGTCCCGGAGGGCTTGAAAGGCAGTGCCGTGATCATCACGGTGATCCTGCTGCTGATTCTGGGCGGGGTGTTCCTGCTCGGCTTCAACGAGGCGGTGGGCGTCGCCATTCCGCTCGTGGCCGTCTACCTGCTCCTGAACGCCGCCGTCGTCGCTGCAGGATTCGCACATGTTCTCTCCGAACCGTCCCTGATCGCCGGCTGGACCGATCGGCTGTTCGCCAGCGCCGGGGGCGGCCCCATGGACCTGATCGGGCCTGCCGTCATCGCTTTCCCGCTGCTGGTCCTGGGCCTCTCCGGGTTCGAGACCGGCGTTTCCATGATGCCGCTGATCAAGGCCACCGGCGACAGCCCGGAGCAGGTCATGGCGTCCCGGGTCAGGAACACCCGCAAGCTGCTCACCACGGCGGCGGCCATCATGAGCGTCTACCTGATGTCCACCAGCTTCCTCACCACGGTCATGATCCCGGCCAAGGAGTTCGAGGAGGGCGGACAGGCCAACGGCCGTGCCCTGGCGTTCCTCGCCCACGACCTGTTCGGCGCCGGGTTCGGCACCGTTTACGACATTTCCAGCGCCCTGATCCTCTGGTTCGCCGGGGCCTCCGCCATGGCCGGGCTCATCAACATCGTGCCCCGGTACCTGCCGGCCTACGGCATGGCACCGGAATGGGGCCGGGCGGTCCGCCCGGTCGTGATCGTCTACACCGTGCTGAGCGTCGGCATCACCATCGCCTTCAACGCCGACGTCAACGCCCAGGCAGGCGCCTACGCCACCGGCATCCTGGCCATGATGGTCTCCGGAGCCGTCGCCGTGACGGTCTCCGCAATCCGCCGGCACAGCCGGGCCGGCACCATCGGCTTCGGTGTGCTGACCCTGGTCCTGCTGTACGCACTGGGCGCCAACGTCATCGAAAAGCCTGACGGCATTGCGATCTCGGCGTTCTTCATCGCCGGCATCATCGTCGTCTCGCTCATCTCCCGGGTGCAGCGCACCACCGAACTGCGGCTGGAAACCATCGAGTTCGACGAGGCAGCCCGGCAGTTCATCACCGATTCGATTGCCTTCGACGGTCAATTGAACGTCATCGCCAACAAACGCCAGGCCGGTGACAAGGCTGAGTACGCGGACAAGGAGTACGAACAGCGCGGGCTGAACCCGGTCCCGGGCCCGGCGGATGTCATCTTCCTGGAGGTCGAAATCTCCGACCCTTCGGCGTTCAGCCACACGCTCCGGGTCGAAGGCGTCGAAGTGGACGGCTACCGGGTCCTGCGGGTGAAGTCGCCGGCCGTGCCGAACGCGATCGCAGCGGTCCTGCTGGCCATGCGTGACTCGACCGGCACGAAGCCCCAGTGCTATTTCGAGTGGTCCGAGGGCAACCCCGTCGGCCACCTCATGCGGTACCTGTTCCTGGGCGAGGGCGACACCGCGCCTTTGGTGCGCGAAATCCTCCGCGACACCGAGCCCAACCAAGCACTCCGGCCATCCATCCACGTGGGCTAGGCACAGCGCACGATAACCACCACGAACAGCCCCGCCGGGACTCCGGCGGGGCTGTTCGCATGATGTGGCCTGTACCTGAACGCACACCCGGCGGGCGGCCGGCTCACCATTTCGGGAGCTGGTCCGGTTAAAGTGCAGGACACCAGGGTGGACCATCGCGGCGGCATCGCTGATGCTGGCCACAGGCTGCGCACAAGGTCCCGGACAGGCAGCGCCAGCCGGAAGCGCATCGACGGATTCCCCGGCCCAGGCAGCGGCGCCCGGCACCTCTTCGCCGGCAAGCCCGGCAGCGGCCAGCCAGACCCCTTCGGACCAAATCCAGTCGGGCCAAGCCGCCGGCGGCAGCCTTCAGGTCAACACCATCCCCCTGGCGGCAGTAACCTCGATGTCGAGGCGAGACTGCCGATTAACGGCTACTGGGCAGGGCCCGGCCAGGAGATCACCTACGACGCCCCATCCTCCCTGGGCACCATCGGCACATACGAATGGGACCTGGACGGGGACGGGACCTTCGACAAGACCACAACGTCGCCAGTCCTCAAACACGCCTACCCCGCGACGTTCGAAGGTCAGATGATCTTGCGGGTCTCGAGCCCGCTCGGCAGCACCAACGTTCTGAAGACCCCGGTCCACATCGGCTCTGTCGGTCCCTGGGGTGTCCGGCCGGCGCCACCGGCCACCGTCAAAGCCGAGGTCGTCTCCGCGGACGGCACGCACGTCAAGGTCACCTGGGAGGCCGATGACCCGACGGCTGATTCCTGGGCGGTAGCCGTCAACGGCGTCCCCGTTGGCCGCATCGAAAAGTCTGCCCGCTCCGTCACGGTCACCGACATCCGGCGCAGCAAGGACGTCCTCCTGGAAATTTTCGGCATCACCGCCGACGGCAAGGTTGGCGAACGCGCAGGAACAACGCTGCCGGCCGCCAAATGAGGGAAGCCGTTCGCTACAACAGAAAAAAACCCCTGGAATCCTTGGATTCCAGGGGTTTTCCCTTGTGCGCGGAGGGGGACTTGAACCCCCACCCCCTTTCGAGGACTAGCACCTCAAGCTAGCGCGTCTGCCATTCCGCCACCCGCGCAGGTGGTAATTCCGAGTTCGTTTCGCCTTTCAGCGTTTTGCTTTTCTCGGAAGCAGCGAGAAAGACTCTAGCACGACTTTTCCGGAAACAAATAATCGGGGTCCGCGGGGGTGGTGTGGGTAGGCTGAAGCAAGCAATTGAGCCACCCGCCACGAGGAGCCGCTATGACTGACAACCGGACCGAGACCAGGCCTGAGGACGAGGTCGTCAGGATCTGCCAGGAGCTGATCCGGATCGACACGTCCAACTACGGCGACGGCTCCGGCCCCGGTGAACGCGCGGCCGCCGAATACACCGCCGGGCTCATGGCCGAAGTCGGGCTGGACGCCGAAATCTTCGAAGCGGCCCCCGGCCGCGCCAGCGTGGTCACCCGGTTGGCGGGGGAGGACCCCTCCGCCAGCGCCCTGGTGGTCCACGGCCACCTGGACGTCGTCCCGGCCCTGCGAGAGCAGTGGTCGGTTGACCCCTTCGGAGCGGAATTGAAGGACGGCCTGATCTGGGGACGCGGCGCCGTGGACATGAAGGACATGGACGCCATGATCCTGTCCGTGCTGCGCAACTTCGCCCGCACGGGACGCAAGCCCAAGCGCGACCTCATCTTCGCGTTCTTCGCCGACGAGGAAGCCGGCGGCACCTACGGCGCCCGCTACGCCGTCGAAAAGCGGCCCGAACTCTTTGAAGGCGCCACGGAGGCGATCTCCGAAGTCGGCGGATTCTCCGCCACCATCGGCGGCCAGCGCACCTATCTGCTCCAGACGGCGGAAAAGGGCCTCTCCTGGCTCCGCCTTGTTGCCCACGGCCGCGCAGGCCACGGCTCCCAGATCAACACCGACAACGCCGTGACCAGGCTTGCCGGCGCGGTTTCCCGGATTGGTGCCTACAACTGGCCGATCGAGCTCACGCCCACCACCCGGCAGTTCCTCGACGGCGTCACCGAACTCACCGGGGTCGAATTCGATCCCGATGACCCGGACAAGATCCTCAAGGAACTCGGCACGGTGGCCCGCTTCGTCGGCGCCACACTGCAGAACACCACCAACCCCACCCTCCTCAAAGGCGGCTACAAGCACAACGTCATTCCGGAATCGGCCGAGGCCCTCATCGACTGCCGGACCCTGCCCGGGCAGGAACAGCAGGTGCTGGAAATCGTGCGCGAACTCGCCGGCGCCGGCGTGGACATCAGCTACGTGCACAACGACGTCTCGCTGGAGGTGCCGTTCGCCGGCAACCTCGTCGATTCGATGATCGATGCCCTGCACTCCGAGGATCCGGGCGCCAAGGTACTGCCATACACGCTCTCCGGCGGCACGGACAACAAGTCCCTGAGCCGGCTCGGCATCACCGGCTACGGCTTCGCCCCGTTGATGCTTCCGGACGAGCTCGACTTCACCGGCATGTTCCACGGCGTCGACGAACGGGTCCCGGCGGACTCCCTGAAATTCGGTGCGCGGGTGCTGGACACCCTGCTCACCAACTACTGAGCGGACACCGCCTGCCATGACGCCCGAGGACATCCTCAGCGGGCCGCTGCTGGAACGGATCCGCGGCCGCGCCGCCGGCTACGACCGCGACAACGCCTTCTTCCACGAGGACCTCGCGGACCTCACGGCGGCCGGCTACCTGAAAATCTTCGTCCCCGCGGTCGACGGCGGACTCGGACTTGGGCTGGCGGAAGCGGCGCAACTGCAACGCCGGCTGGCGACCGCGGCGCCGGCGACGGCGCTGGCCGTCAACATGCACCTGGTGTGGACCGGCGTCGCCCAGGTCCTTGCCGCCCGCGGTGACTCCTCGCTGGATTTCATCCTCCAGGAAGCGGCGCAGGGTGAGGTCTTCGCCTTCGGCAATTCGGAGGCCGGCAACGACTCCGTGCTGTTCGATTCCCGCACGGAGGCCGTCCCGCTGCCCGGTGGCGGCTACAGCTTCACCGGCCGCAAGATCTTCACCAGCCTGTCACCGGCATGGACCCGGCTGGGGATCTTCGGGAAGGACTCCAACGCCGCGGACGGCGCCGGGGAACTGGTCCACGGGTTCATCACCCGGGAAACCCCCGGTTACGAGATCCTGCCCGACTGGGACACGCTCGGCATGCGGGCCAGCCAGTCCAACACGACCGTCCTGGACGGCGCCGTAGTGCCCGCCGAACGGATCTTCCGGAAACTGCCGGTGGGCCCGAACGCCGACCCCCTGATCTTCGCGATCTTCGCCTGCTTCGAGACCCTCCTCGCCGCGGTGTACACGGGAATCGGCGAACGGGCCCTCACGCTCGGGGTGGAAGCGGTGCAGCGCCGGACATCGTTCAAGAACGGCGGCCGCAGTTACGCCCAGGACCCGGACATCCGCTGGAAGGTGGCAGAGGCGGCGATGGCCATGGATGCGCTCTACCCGCAGCTGTCCCGGGTGGCGGCCGACGTCGACGACCTCGCGGACCACGGCAGCCAATGGTTCCCCCGGCTCGTGGGGCTCAAGGTCCGGGCCACGGAAACGGCGCGCACCGTGGTGGACCTCGCCATCCGGGTGTCCGGCGGCTCCAGCTACTTCCGCGGCTCGGAGCTGGAGCGGCTGTACCGGGACGTGCTCGCCGGCATGTTCCACCCCTCAGATGACGAGTCGGCGCACAATACCGTGGCGAACGCCTGGCTGGGCCCGCTGGAGACAGCCTAGGGCGGCCCCGGACTCCCTGCGGCGTTCGCGGCTGCCGATCCCGGCCGATGCGCGGCCGGGGTCCGCGGGCGGCTTAGACGGTGCGCTGGACCTGGATGACTTTCCGGCGCAACCAGAAACGCCGCCCGCCGCCCACGTAAAGGCGGCTGCGTTCCAGTTCCCATTTGCCGTACTCGGAATGCTCCACGAGCCGGCGGCGGGCCTCGGGGAGCGAATCCTCAGGACCGACCGTCAGCACGAGGTACTCGTACTGCTTCACATAGTCCCGTTCCCGCCGGACCGAGCTGCTCAGAAAATGTTCTTTCATTGCTCTCCATTTTCGTCTTTTTCCGACTAACGTGAAGTCATGAGCATCGATCCGCGTGTCGCGCTTCAGTCCCTGACCTCTGCACTGGAAGAACACCTGGCGGCGGCCTCCGCCCGCAGAAGTGACGGGGATCCCGCGGTCGAGGCGGCGTTCTTCGCCGTTGCCGATGCCTTTGAAGTCTACGACGATGCGCTGTATGAGGCGTATGGGGAAGTGACGCCGCTCGAAGTGATCGACGGCGACGAAGACGACGACGAAGACGATGTCGACGACGAAGAGGACCTCGAGATCCTGCAGAATTCGGAGAACTAGGGGGACCTGCGGATCTCCGGGGACCGCCCTCAGCCGGGGTCGGACACGTCTTCGAGCGCCTGCGCGATCTCCGGCGGCAGCGGCGCGAGCGCCGAATCCAGGATTTCCTTGAGCTGAACCGGTGTCCGGGGGCCGACGACGGCGGTTGCGACGCCTTGCTGGGACAGGAGCCAGCTCAGCGACACATCCAGGGCGGTCCGGCCGAGCCCCTTCGCCGCCATGGCGACGGCCTCCACCACGCTTGACGCCGGTCCCTCGAGATAGGGTTCCACGTACGTCGCCAGCCGCTGGTTCGCGGCGCGGGAATCAGCCGGGATGTGGCCGCGGTATTTGCCGCTCAGGACGCCGCGTCCCATCGGAGCCCAGGCCATCAGGCCCAGCCCCGCGTCCTCGATGGCCGGAATCAGCTCAATCTCCGCGTTGCGCTGCAGGAGCGAGTACTCGGACTGGTTGGCCACGAGGGGGAAGCCGGCGATCGCGGCGGCCTTTGCGGTCTGCCAGCCGTTGAAGTTGGAGACGCCGGCGTAACGCGCCCGGCCGGACCGCACTGCGTGGTCCAGCGCGGACAGGGTTTCCTCCAGCGGAACATTCGAATCCCAGGCGTGCGCGAACCAGAGATCCACGTAATCGGTTCCCAGCCGGGCAAGGCTCGCGTCCAGCCCGGAGAGCATCCCGTTGCGGGAGGTGTCGACGCTGCGGCGCCCATCCGACGTCGTCAGTCCGGCCTTCGTGGAGATCACCACTTCGGAGCGCGCCACGACGTCGCCCAGTATTCCGCCGAGCATCGCCTCGGCCTGCCCGTCGGCGTAGGACGCCGCCGTATCGATCAGGGTTCCGCCGGCATCGACGAAGGACCGCACCAGGGCGGCGGCATCCTGTTCCTCGGTTTCCCTGGCCCAGGACATGGTGCCAAGGGATAGGGCGGACACGCGCAACCCACTGTTGCCGACATAACGCTGCTGCATGTCAGCTAGCTTACGGGGTCGGGCTGCTTCGTAACGTAGGGTCTATAAACGTGAACTGGATACAAGCGGCTCTGTTGGGCCTGGTACAGGGGCTGACCGAGTTCCTCCCGATTTCCTCGAGCGCCCATCTGCGGATTGTCGGCGCCTTCCTCCCGGAAGCGTCCGATCCCGGCGCCGCCTTCACGGCCATCACGCAGCTGGGCACCGAGACGGCGGTGATCGTCTATTTCTGGCGCGACATCCTGCGGATCATCCGGGCCTGGGCCGGTTCGCTGACCGGCAAGGTGTCCCGGCACGACCCGGATGCGCGCATGGGCTGGCTCGTGATCCTCGGCAGCATCCCGATCATCGTCCTGGGCCTGCTGTTCCAGGACCAGATTGAATCGGTACTGCGCAGCCTGTGGGGCGTCGCGACGATGCTGATTGTCTTCGGCATGGTCCTCGCGGTGGCCGACACCATCGGCCGGCAGGACCGCGAACTGACGCAGCTGACCTACAAACACGGCCTCTACTATGGACTCGCGCAGGCCCTGGCCCTTTTCCCCGGCGTGTCCCGCTCCGGCGGCACGATCAGCGCCGGGCTCCTGATGGGCTACACCCGTGAGGCGGCGGCCCGCTACTCGTTCCTGCTGGCCATCCCCGCCGTGTTCGGCAGCGGCCTGTACCAGCTGTACAAGGTGGTCTCCAAGGAAGGCATCACCGGCCCGTACGGTCTCCCGGAAACGGCCCTGGCCACCGTGATCGCCTTCATTGTGGGCTACGTCATCATCGGCTGGTTCCTGAAATACGTCTCCACCCGCGGCTACCGGCTCTTCGTCTGGTACCGGATCATCCTGGGAATGTCTCTGTTCCTGCTGCTCGGTTTCAATGTCATCAGCGCCTAGCACTAGGCTTGGGCTGTGAAATCCTGGATCTCCCGCCCTGTTGCCCAGCTCCCCGGCAGCATGCCCGCCCTGCGCCTCTTCGACACCGCCAAGGGCGGAATCGTCACCCTGGAGGCCACGGGTGAGCAGTCCATGTATGTCTGCGGCATCACTCCCTATGACGCCACGCACATGGGCCACGCGGCCAGCTATGTCGCCTTCGACCTCCTCAACCGCGCGTGGAGGGACGGCGGGCAGCAAGTCGCCTACGTCCAGAACGTCACCGACGTCGACGACCCCCTGCTGGAGCGCGCCACGGCCACCGGCGTCGACTGGCGCGATCTCGCCGCGAGCCAAATCGAGCTCTTCCAGACCGACATGGAGGCCCTGAACGTCCTCGCCCCGGACCACTACATCGGTGCCGTCGAGGCCGTTCCCCTGATCGTTCCAGCCATCGAGCGCCTCCTGCGCAACGGACTCGCGTACCGCATCCCCGGCACCGGCGGCGAGCCCGACGGCGACGTCTACTACGACGTCGAAGCCGCCGGGAAGCACTCGACGGACGACGTCGACGCCTGGACCCTGGGATCCATTTCCGGACTCTCCGACGCCGAAATGCTGGAACTCTTCGCCGAACGCGGCGGCGACCCTGGCCGGGCCGGGAAGCGCCAGGCGCTGGATCCGCTGCTCTGGCGGGTTGCCCGCGAGGGCGAGCCCAGCTGGCCCGGCGGCGAACTGGGGGAGGGCCGGCCCGGCTGGCACGTCGAATGCACCGTGATCGCCCAGGAGTACCTGCCCAAACCGTTCACCGTCCAGGGCGGCGGCTCGGACCTTATTTTCCCGCACCACGAAATGGGTGCCGGCCACGCGTACTCACTGGCCGGCGTGCCGCTGGCCCGCCACTTCGCGCACGCGGGCATGGTGGGCCTCGACGGGGAGAAGATGAGCAAGTCCAAGGGCAACCTTGTCCTGGTTTCCAGGCTCCGCGCTGACGGGGAAGAGCCTGCCGCGATCCGCCTCGCGATCCTGGCCCACCACTACCGCACGGACTGGTCCTGGACCGACGCCGGGTTCGCGGAGGCCAAAGACCGGCTCCGCACCTGGCGCGAGGCCCTCGCCGTGGCCCCCGAAGGCTCCGCGGCGGCCCTGATCGGCCGGCTGCGGACCGAACTCGCCAACGACCTGAACGCACCCGGCGCACTCGCTGCCGTCGACGCCTGGGCCAAGTCCGCCCTGGCCGCCCCGGGGGAGGCCTCAGCCACGGACGCCGCGCTGGTGAGCGACGCCGTCAACGCCCTGCTCGGCGTCGAAATCTAAGGCAAACGGTCAGGACGAAGCGGCTTCGATGATCTTCTCGTCGCCCTCGTTCACGGCCTTGACGACGGCGTCGTAGTCACCACTTTCCACAGCCTTGCTGACCTTCTTGGTGGCCTTGCTGATCGCCTTGTCGACGCGGTCGAGGTAGAGGTCGTCGACGATGGCAACGATCGCCGAGGAGCCCGGCGGCAGAAACTCCTCCGCGTTGACGCCGATGGACTTCTCCTCGTGGCGCTTCCTGATGGCACCCACGCCTGCGCCGATTCCGGCACCGATCACGCCGGACAGCAGCAGTGGCGGAGCGAACAGTCCGACCACCAGCCCGCCGACTGCGCCGGCCGTGGTGCCGCCGGCGACCAGTCCGCCGCCGTGCTCCTTGACCTCGGTCTTGCCCGAGGAGTCACGCGAGAGGACGACCGCAGCCGCCACGGCCGCGTCGTCCATGCCCTTGATCGCCTTGAAATCCTCTGCCGCCGAGCCCTCGTCGGCGTACGACGACACGAACAAAATGTAGTTGTGATCTGTCATGGTGTGCCCTCCACTGAGTTCTTGGCCGGCGCTGCGGCCAGGTCCAACTCTTGCCGCGACAGGCGCAGGCCGGCAGGGTCATAAGACTCTGGTCCGGGGGACAACCCCCGATGGGAAAGTGGGTAGGCAACCGGTCCGGCTGCCGCCGTGAGGCAGAGGCGGGCTAGGGCTTGTCCTTGCCCCGGCGCTTGAGGTAGCGCTCAAATTCGCGGGCGATCGATTCACCGCTGGCTTCCGGCAGATCGGCGGTGTCCTTGGCCTCCTCCAGCTGGCGCACATACGCGGCAATTTCCGGGTCCTCTGTCGCGAGCTCGTCCACGCCGCGCTCCCACGCGTCGGCCTCCTCGACCAGTTCCGTGGTGTCCAGCGGGACCTGGAGCAGCTCTTCGACCCGGTGCAGCAGGGCCAGCTGCGCCTTCGGCGACGGGGCCTGGGCCACATAGTGCGGCACGGCCGCCCAGAGCGACACGGTCGGGAGCCCGGCCAGCAGTGCCACCTCGCCGAGCACGCCCACAATTCCCACCGGGCCCTCGTACTGCGAGGCCTCCAGGTCCATCCGCTCACGCAGCGCGGCGTCGTCCGTGGAGGTGCTGACCGGAATGGGCCGGCTGTGCGGCACGTCAGCCAGCAGCGCACCGACCAGGATGACGTAGTCGACATGCAGGGCCTCGGCATGCACCAGCAGCTCCGCCGTGTAGGCACGCCACTTGTAGGACGGCTCGGTGCCCTGGACGAAGATGACGTCCACATTCGAGTCCGGGACGCTGGCCTTGAAGATCCGCGTCGAAGGCCACTTGATCTTCCGCTCACCGGCCGCCGTCCGGCGGATCGTGGGTCGGGTGAACTGGAAGTCGTAGTACTCGTCGGCGTCGATCGCCCCGACCTTCTTGCCGCCCCAGAGCTTGTTCAGGTAGCGCAGGGCATCGCTGGCGGCCTCCCCGGCGTCGTTCCAGCCTTCGAAGGCCGCGAGCATGACGGTGATGCGCCGGCCCTCGGGCACTGGCTGCAGCAGCCGCTCCGGCTCGGAGACGGCGCCTGGTTCGGTGGGGTCTGCCTCGAAGCTGTTCATGCCATCACCCTACGTCCAAGAACCCGCCGTGCGCAGGCAATCGCGCGCCAGGGAACCGCAAATTCCGCCCGGAATCCCGCGCTCGGGCGGACGGAATTCGCCGTAGGCGTAGCGCGGGCGCCCGGCCGCGGGCTTCCCCGTAGACTGGAAGGCATGCGATCCTCAGCTTCCCGGCCCCTCCTTAAGGCAGCGCTCTGGGACATGGATGGCACCATTGTCGACACCGAGCCCTACTGGATCGCAGCCGAACACGCACTCGTCGAAGCCCACGGCGGAGAATGGTCGCACGCACAGGCCATGCAGCTCGTGGGACAGTCCCTGATGTTTTCCGCGGGAATCCTGCAGGAAGCCGGCGTGGCGCTGGAACGGCGGGAGATCATCGACACCCTTACCGGCCACGTGATCAGCCAGGTCCGGACCTCCATTCCCTGGCGGCCCGGGGCCCGGGAACTGCTCGACGAACTGTATAACGCCGGCGTCCGCTGCGCCTTGGTCACCATGTCCGAGGCCCCGCTGGCCCGGGAGATCGTTGCGAGCCTGCCCGAGCCCTACTTCGAGTTCCTCGTCACGGGGGACACTGTCACCCAGGGCAAGCCGCACCCGGAGGCTTACCTCACGGCCGTTGAGCTCCTGCAGCAGCAGGATCCCGAACTCGGCCTGCATCACTGTGTCGCCCTGGAAGATTCCGTGCCGGGTGTCGCCGCCGCCGTGGCCTCCGGCGTCGTCACGGTCGCCATCCCGCACATCCTGCCTCTCCCGCACGATCCCCGCCGCGCCACCTGGGACACCCTGGAGGGCCGGACAGTCGCGGACCTGGAAGAGCTTGTCGCCCTGCGGCACGAATTCCCGGACGCCACGTTCGGTGCCGCAGCGGATGCCACCGGCCGCTTAGCGGCGGACCCGACCGCACTCTTGACGGCACTCTCGACCGCGGGTCACGTCCGTGGCTGACACCGGCAGCCAGGGACACCCCGGCAAGACGCCGGCCACCCGCCGGGAGGGGATCCCGCTCGGCCGCATTGCCGGCATTCCGGTGTTTCTGGCGTATTCCTGGTTCATCATCGCGGCCTTTACGGTGATCGCCTACGGGCCGGTCCTGCAGAGCAACAACCCGCGCCTCGGCGTCACCGCCTTCTTCGTCGCCTTCGCCTACGCGCTGCTGCTCCTGATCTCCGTGCTGGCCCACGAACTCGCGCACGCACTGACCGCGAAGCTGTTCAACTGGCCCACGGAGAAAATTGTCCTCAACCTCTGGGGCGGCCACACCCAGTTCCAGAGTTTCACGGCCACACCTGGCCGCTCCGTCCTGGTGGCAATGGCCGGCCCGGCCGCGAACTTCGTCCTTGCCGGTGCAGGCTGGCTCCCGCTCGCCTACGGGGACCTGAACGGCGTGGCCGATATCCTGGCCAACATCTTCGTCTGGGCCAACCTGCTGATCGGCATCTTCAACGTCCTTCCAGGCCTTCCGCTGGACGGGGGCCGGCTGGTCGAATCCGCCGTGTGGAAAGCCACCGGCAACCAGGAGAAGGGCACGATTGCCGCAGGCTGGGCGGGCCGGATCATCGTGATCGCCCTGGCCCTGTGGTTTATTGTCCTGCCCCTGGTCAGCGGCGCACGGCCGGATATTTCCTTCACCCTCATCACCGCCCTGGTGGGCAGCTTCCTGTGGATGGGGGCGTCGGCGTCGATCCAGCAGGCCCGCCTGCGGGGCCGCCTGTACCTCGTTGACGCCGCGGCCCTCGCCGAACCCGCCCTCGGCCTCCCGGAAACCGCCACGGTCGCGGACTTCCTGGACCGGGCGCCGGCAGGAACGCCCGCCGTGGTGCTGTGCGACCGGGACGGCCGTCCCGTGGCGATCGTCGACGCCCGCGCCGCAGCCACCGTGCCTGCCGGCTTGGCCGCAGCAACCGCCCTGACCGCCGTCTCATACCCCCTTGGCGCGGGCGCCTATGTCCCCGAATGGTCCAAGGGCCAGGAGCTGGTCCAGTACCTGGCCCAGCTCGAGGGCCAGGAGTACGCAGTGGTGAACCGCGAGGGTGCCGTCACCGGGCTGCTGCGCCAGTCCGCCGTCGTCCGGGCCATAACGGGCAAGTACCGGAACGAACGGCAGAACCAGGGCCAGAACCGGTAGAGTTACTGGGCGGTCGTGAATTTCCGGCCCCCACGCGCAAGGACCGGTGCCCGCCGGCATGTCCGCGGCCACACAGCTTTACAGGAGCGAGGAACATCTTCATGAGCAGCGACACCGCCGCAGGCACTAACACCGCCAACATCACCGCCGCCGCAGGCACTGACACTGCCGCGGGCACCACCGCCGCCGGCGCGAATGGTGCCACCGGCGCGGCGCGCCGCCGCGGACCGTTCCGCGAAGGCGAACGCGTCCAGCTCACGGACGAGCGCGGTCGCATGAACACGATCACCCTCGAAGTCGGCGGGGCTTTCCACACCCACCGGGGTTTCCTGAACCATGACGAGATCATCGGCAAGCCTGACGGCTCGGTGGTGGTCAACAACGTCGGGCAGCAGTACCAGACCCTGCGCCCGCTGCTTTCGGACTTCGTGCTCTCGATGCCGCGCGGCGCTGCCGTGGTCTACCCCAAGGACGCCGGCCAGATCGTGACCATGGCGGACATCTTCCCCGGCGCGCGCGTTGTCGAAGCCGGCGTCGGCTCGGGCGCCCTGTCCATCTCCCTGCTGCGCGCGGTGGGGGACAACGGATACCTGCATTCCTTCGAACGCCGCCAGGAGTTCGCGGACATCGCCCGCGGCAACGTCGAGACCATCTTCGGCGGCCCGCACCCGGCCTGGAAGATCTCCCTTGGCGACTTCCAGGAGCAAGTGGTGCGCACCGAGGAACCCGGCTCCGTCGACCGTGTGGTCCTGGACATGCTCGCGCCGTGGGAATGCCTCGACGCCGTAGCCACCGTCCTGGCCCCCGGCGGCGTGTGGATCAATTATGTCGCGACTGTGACGCAGCTTTCGCGGACAGCCGAAGCCATCCGCGCGGACGGACGATTCACCGAACCCGACGCGTGGGAATCCATGGTCCGCGGCTGGCATCTCGAAGGCCTGGCCGTCCGCCCGGACCACCGCATGGTCGCCCACACGGGCTTCCTGCTGGTAACCCGCCGGCTCGCCGACGGCGTCACGGGCATCTCGGTAAAGCGCCGCCCCTCCAAGACCGATTTTAACGAAGAAGACGTCAATGCCTGGACCCCGGGCGCTGTGGGCGAGCGTGCAGTCTCGGACAAAAAGCTGCGCCGCGCCGCCCGCGACGCAATCGCCGGAACAAACGTGGTCGACACCCCGGAGATAACGAACTAGGCAGCATATTTCGGATGTCTCCAGCGGCACCCGCCTTCTTAGGGCTATGGTCTTAACAGAAGAGCAGGAAGGGGCTGATGCACGATGGAGACTCCGAATACTGACCCGGGCCGCACACCGGCCGAGGACGCAGCGGAGGCTGCCGCTCGCACGGACGCGGCCCGCGCCGCAGCCGGCGACGGCGACCGCTATGCCGCCAATGAACTGTCCGTCGCCGAGCGGCAGGTCAACATCCTCCGGGACAAGCTCCGCCACATTGACCGCCAGCTTGCCGCCGCGACGCAGAACAACTCCAAACTGGTCAGCATGCTGGAAACGGCCAAGGCCGAGATCCTGCGGCTGAAGAACGCCCTCGACCAGGAGGGACAGCCGCCGTACAGCTTCGGCACCATCCTCCAGCTCAACCCGAAACGGCAGCCGACGGCCGGGAACAGCGGCCAGGCGGCCACGGAAGAATCCGTGGATATCTTCAACGCCGGCCGCAAGATGCGGGTGGGGATCAGCCCGCTGGTCAACATCAGCCAGCTCGCCGTCGGGCAGGAGGTCCTGCTCAACGAGGCCCTGATGGTGGTCGCCGGGCTCGGCTACGAGCGGGCCGGGGACCTCGTCACGCTCAAGGAACTGCTGGGGACGGACCGTGCCCTGGTGGTGGGCCGCGCCGACGAGGAGCGGGTCATCCGGCTCTCCGGCGCCCTGCTCGCCCAGCGGCTCCGGGTCGGCGACGCGCTGTCCATCGATTCCCGGACCGGGTACGCGCTGGAAAAGATCCCCCGCTCCGAGGTGGAGAACCTCGTGCTCGAGGAAGTCCCGGACATCACCTACCAGGACATCGGCGGACTGGGCCCGCAGATCGAACAGATCCGCGACGCCGTCGAACTGCCGTTCCTGCACCCGGACCTGTACCGGGAGCACGGGCTGAAGGCGCCCAAGGGCATCCTGCTGTACGGCCCGCCCGGCTGCGGCAAGACCCTGATCGCCAAGGCCGTGGCCAACTCGCTGGCCGCCCGGGCCGCCGAGCGCGCCGGCAAGACGGACATGAAGAGCTACTTCCTGAACATCAAGGGACCCGAGCTGCTCGATAAGTACGTCGGTGAGACCGAACGCCACATCCGCCTGATCTTTGCGCGCGCCCGGGAAAAGGCGTCCGAGGGCAGCCCGGTGGTGGTGTTCTTCGACGAAATGGACTCCCTGTTCCGCACCCGTGGCACCGGCATTTCCTCCGACGTCGAAACCACCATCGTCCCGCAGCTCCTCAGCGAGATCGACGGCGTCGAACGGCTGGACAACGTGATCGTGATCGGCGCCTCCAACCGGGAAGACATGATCGATCCGGCGATCCTGCGCCCGGGCCGCCTGGACGTCAAGGTGAAGATCCAGCGACCTGACGCCGAGGCCGCGGCGGACATCTTCAACAAATACATCACCACGGACCTGCCCTTCCACGAGACCGACCTCGCCGAACACAACGGCGACGTGCAGGCGACCGTGGACGCCATGGTCCAGCGCACCGTCGAGGCGATGTACTCCACCGAGAAGTCCAACGAATACCTCGAGGTCACGTACGCCAACGGCGACACCGAAATGCTCTACTTCAAGGACTTTAACTCCGGCGCCGTGGTGCAGAACGTCGTGGACCGGGCCAAGAAGTACGCCATCAAGGACCTGTTGACCATCGGCCAGAAGGGCCTGCGGATCGACCACCTGCTCCGGGCAGTCGTGGACGAGTTCCGTGAACACGAGGACATGCCCAACACCACCAACCCGGACGACTGGGCACGCATCTCCGGCAAGAAGGGCGAGCGCATCACGTACATCCGCACCATCGTCCAGGGCAAGGCCGGCCAGGAGCCCGGGAAGTCCATCGAGACCATGCCCAGCACGGGCCAGTACCTGTGACGGCTGTTGTCCCCGGCAAGCCCGCCGACACCGCGGGCGGGCTGCCGGTCGGCGGGGCGATGCGGGTGATGGGCTCGGAGACCGAATACGGCATCCACGCGCCCTCGGCCCCGGGAGCCAACGCCACGATGATGTCGGCCCGGGTCATCCAGGCGTACGCCCAGGTCACCCGGCAACGGGCCGCCGGCGGCGCCGAGACCCGGTGGGACTACACGGACGAGGAACCGCTGCACGACGCCCGCGGCTGGACCCTGGAACGCAGCAGCGCGGACCCGGAACAACTCACCGACCAGCCTCCCGTCCTCGACGCCGAGGCGATCGCCCTCGCCTACGGCCGGCAGGAACTCGAGGCCGACGGCCAGGACGAGTCCGGGACGCTGCTGATGAACATGGTGCTGGGCAACGGCGCACGGTTGTACGTGGACCACGCCCATCCGGAGTATTCCAGCCCCGAGGTGACCAACCCCCGCGCCGCCGTCACATGGGACGCCGCCGGCGACCTCGTGGCCCTGGCCGCGGTCCGGCGCCTCGCCGCCGATCCCGAACTGCCGCCGATCAACCTGTACAAGAACAACACGGACAACAAGTCGGTCTCCTACGGCTCGCATGAGAATTACCTGATGCCCCGCTCGGTGCCGTTCGGCGAGATCGTGCGCGGCCTCACGCCGTTTTTCATCACCCGGCAGATCATCTGCGGTGCCGGGCGGGTGGGCCTGGGGCAGGACAGCGCCCGGGCCGGCTACCAGATCAGCCAGCGCGCTGACTTCTTCGAAACCGAAGTAGGCCTGGAAACCACCATCCGGCGCCCCATCATCAACACCCGGGACGAACCCCACGCCACCGCGGACAAATACCGCAGGCTGCACGTCATCATCGGCGACGCCAACCTCAGCCAGGCGTCTAACTTCCTCAAGTTCGGCACCACCGCGATGGTCCTGAGCCTGATCGAGGCCGGGCTGGCGCCGCGGATTGAAGTCCACGAGCCCGTCGCCGCGCTGCAGGCCGTCAGTCACGACACCTCGCTCACCGGACTGCTGCGCCTGGGCGACGGCCGGCGGATCAGCGCCCTGGATCTCCAGTGGATCTATTTCGAGGCCGCCTCCAAGCACGCGCAGGACACCGGCGTCGCGGACGCCGTGGACGGTGACGGCCACACCCACGAGGTCCTGGAGCGGTGGTCCGCCACGCTGAGCGAGCTCGGCGGTGACCGGGCGGCGGCCTCGTCCTCGGTCGAGTGGCTCGCCAAACTCTCCCTGCTGGAGGGATACCGCCAGCGTGACGGCCTGGGCTGGGACAACGCGCGGCTTGGCCTCGTGGACCTGCAGTGGGCTGACATCCGCCCCGAAAAGGGGCTCTACTACCGGCTGCTGGCCCGTGACCGGATGCACCGAATCGTCGACGACGCCGCGATCGCGCGTGCGGTGACCGAACCGCCGTCGGACACGCGGGCGTACTTCCGCGGGCGCTGTGTCAGCAGGTTCGGAGCGGACCTCGCGGGGGCCAGCTGGGACTCGGTGATCTTCGATGTCCCCGGCCGCGGCAGGCTCCAGCGGGTCCCCACCCGCGAGCCGCTGCGCGGAACCGAAGCCCTCACCGGCGGCCTGTTTGCCCGGCACCGGGAGGCCGGGACCTTCCTGGCCGAACTGCTCGGACTCAGCCCCGGTTCCTGAAAACAAAGCCCCCCGCGGGCGCCCCGGGCGTGGCACTATTGCTACAGGATGTCCCTTACGAGAAAAGGGACGGACATGAAGGAGAAGACAATGGCAGGCCAGGAGCAGCAGCAGCCGCAGTCGCGGGACACCGAGGTTGACGAGGACGTCCCCGCCGCGCCGCCGGCCCCGGCGGACGCCCAGGCGTCGGCAGCCACCCAGGGCGTCGACGATCTCCTCGATGAGATCGACGGCGTGCTGGAGTCCAATGCCGAGGAGTTTGTGCGCGCATTCGTCCAAAAGGGCGGCCAGTAGAGGCGCCGCCGGCCGCCGGATGAGGGCGGCGGGAGGGGCTAAGGGCCGGAAGAGTCGTTGATCCACCACGTTGAGGGAGAGCGTTAGTGCAGGAAACAACAGCCAACCGAGTAGCAGCCAACGCGACGTCCTCATTCACCGAGCATCTGCAGCGCGAACGGCCCGATCTGATGCCCTTCGGCCAGGTGCCGTTCAACCAGTTGCCCGCCGCCGGGCACGCTGGACAGCCGGGAGCACCGCTGCAGGTCCCGCACGGGACCACGATCGTGGCGATGACCTATGCCGGGGGAGTGCTGATGGCCGGGGACCGGCGCGCCACCATGGGCAATGTGATCGCGAGCCGGCACATCGAGAAGGTCTTTCCCGCCGACCAGTATTCAGTGCTGGGCATCGCCGGGACCGCCGGAATCGCCCTGGACATCACCCGGCTGTTCCAGGTCGAACTCGAACACTACGAGAAGATCGAGGGCACGCTCCTGAGCCTGGACGGCAAGGCGAACCGGCTCGGCGCCATGGTGCGCGGCAACCTGCCCATGGCCATGCAGGGCCTCGCCGTCGTCCCCCTGTTCGCGGGATTCGACCGGCCCGCCGGCTTCGGCCGGCTCTTCTCCTACGACGTCACGGGCGGCCGCTACGAGGAACAGGAGCACCACGCGGTGGGATCCGGCTCGATGTTCGCCCGCGGCGCGCTGAAAAAACTGTGGCGTCCCGGCCTCTCGGAGCAGGACGCCGTGGCGGTCGCCGTCGAGGCACTGTACGACGCCGCCGACGACGACTCCGCCACGGGCGGCCCGGACCCGGTCCGGCAGCTGTGGCCGGTGGTGTACATCGTGAACCGGACAGGCGCCTTCCGCGTCCCGGACCGCGATCTTGCCGCCGTGGCCGGCCGCGTCATCGAATCCCGCGCCGTCGCCCAGCGGGAGGCCTGAGATGACCCAGCAGTTCTATGTATCCCCCGAACAGCTGATGAAGGACCGTGCGGATTTCGCACGGAAGGGCATCGCCCGCGGACGCTCGGTGGTGGTCATCAGTTGCCGGGACGGGATTGCCCTCGTGGCGGAGAACGCGTCCCCGTCGCTGCACAAGATCGGCGAGATCTACGACAAGATCGCGTTCGCCGCCGTCGGGAAGTACAACGAGTTTGAGAGCCTGCGGCAAGCCGGGGTGCGGTACGCCGATGTCCGCGGATATTCCTACGACCGCGAGGACGTCACGGCCCGCGGGCTCGCCAGCGTGTACGCACAGAGCCTCGGCGCGGTGTTTACGGCCGAACAGAAACCCTTCGAGGTGGAACTGGCCGTGGCCGAAGTCGGTCAGGCCCAGGAGGCGGACCATCTGTACCGGCTGACCTTTGACGGGTCCATCGCCGACGAGCACGGCTTTATCGTGATGGGCGGCCAGGCGGACAAGGTCTCCGAGGCTGTCGCGGCGGGCTGGCAGGGCGAACTTGACTTCGCGGGCGCCATCCGGCTGGCCCTCGCCGGGCTCGTGGCGGACAAGGAAACCACCACCCTGCCGGTCTCCGCACTGGAAGTTGCGGTACTGGACCGGGGATCGGAAAGCGGCCGCGGCACCCGCCGGGCCTTCCGCCGGCTTGAGGACCCGGACATCGTGGCATTGCTGGCTGAGGAGAAGTGAGATGGACAAGCGCATATTCGGCATCGAAACCGAATTCGGAATTTCCTATTCAAGCCCGGAGTCCCGGCCGCTGGCGCCGGAGGAAGTAGCCCGCTACCTCTTCCGCAAGGTGGTCAGCTGGGGACGGTCCTCCAATGTCTTCCTGACCAACGGCTCGCGCCTTTACCTGGACGTCGGGTCCCACCCGGAATACGCCACCGCCGAGTGCGACGACCTCGCCCAGCTGATCGCCCATGACCGCGCCGGGGAACTGATCCTGTGCGACCTCGTGGACGAAGCCCAGGAACGGCTCGCGGCGGAGGGCTTCAACGGCACCGTCTACCTGTTCAAGAACAACACGGACTCGGCCGGGAACTCCTACGGCAGCCACGAAAACTACCTCATCCCGCGGCGCGGGGAATTTTCCCGGCTCGCGGAGATCCTCATTCCCTTCCTCGTGACCCGCCAGCTGATCGCCGGGGCCGGCAAGATCCTCAAGACCCCGCACGGGGCGACCTTCGCGTTCTCCCAGCGGGCCGACCACATCTGGGAAGGCGTCTCCTCCGCCACCACCCGCTCCAGGCCCATCATCAACACCCGGGACGAGCCGCACGCGGACGCCGAATTCTACCGGCGCCTGCACGTGATCGTGGGCGACTCCAACATGTCCGAAACGACGGCGCTGCTCAAAATCGGCACGGTGGACCTGATCCTGCGGATGATCGAGGCCGGGGTGATCATGCGCGACATGCGGATGGAGAACCCGATCCGCAGCATCCGGGAAATTTCCCACGACCTCAGCGGCCGGGCACTGGTCCGGCTCGCCAACGGCCGGCAGCTTACGGCCCTGGAAATCCAGCGCGAGTACCTGGGCAAGGTCACCGCGTTCGTGGCCGAACACGGCGCGCACAACCCCCACGTGCCGCTGATCCTGGACCTCTGGGAGCGCACGCTTGACGCCATCGAAAGCGGCGACACGAGCACGATCGATACCGAAGTGGACTGGGCCATCAAGAAGAAGCTCATGGACAACTACCGGGAACGGCATGGGCTGGGCCTTGACGCTCCCAGGATTGCGCAGCTGGACCTGACCTACCACGACATTTCCCGTGGCCGCGGCCTCTTCTACCTGCTCCAGGCCCGCGGCGCCGTGCGCCGGGTGGTGGACGACACCGCGGTCAAGGACGCGGTGGATGCACCCCCGCAGACCACGCGCGCCAAACTCCGCGGCGACTTCGTCCGGCGCGCCCAGGAGCTTGGCCGCGACTACACCGTGGACTGGGTTCATCTGAAGCTGAACGACCGCGCCCACCAGACCATTCTGTGCAAGGATCCCTTCCGGAGCGTGGACGACCGGGTGGATGCGCTGCTGGACTCGATGGGCTGATACCCAGCTTCGCACGTTATTCTGGGGTAGGGCCGCCACGCGGCCGCCGCTTTCTTTGCCACGGGAAACCGAACGGCACTGAGTCCACCCTGCCTCGACGAAAGTTTCCAATTGCGCCGACTACTAGCAATTCTTCTTCCCGGACTGCTGCTGCTGACCGCCTGCGGCGGCAACGAAGCGCCTCCGGCTCCGGAACCCACCAGCCAGTCCGCGGGTGAGACCGCCAAGCTGGACTCGGTCAAATTGACCGAGAACGGTGACAAGAAGGCCCCGGGCGTCGACTTCACCAAGCCGCTCGACGTCAAGGAACCCACTGTCAAGGTGGTCACCGAGGGCGGTGGCGAGCGGGTCAAGGCCAACCAGATCGCCGACATTTCGATCGTGGCGTTCAACGGCACGGACGGCTCCACCCTCGAAGACACGTTCCCGAACGATCCCGAGCCGCTGGAGCTGAACGACGAGCTCAAGGGCAGCAGCCCTGTCATCTACAACGCGTTCGTGGGCGCCAAGATCGGCTCGCACCTCGCCCTGGCCGTTCCCGGCCAGGCCGCAGCCGAGGGGACCGCGGCCAAGCCGACCCAGCTGCTGATCGTCAAGGTGCTCGCCGCCAAGGACGCGCCGCCGGTCCTGGACAAGCCTGAGGGCGACGCCGTCACCCCGCCGGCCGGACTGCCCACCGTCAAGGACAACGACAAGGGCGTCCCGGAGATCTCCGTCACCGGCGTCAAGGCCCCGACCGCGTTGGTCTCCCAGGACCTCATCACCGGCAAGGGCCAGGCCCTCAAGGAGACCGACACCATCACCGTGAACTACGTCGGCGTCGCCCTCGCCACCGGCAAGGTCTTCGACTCCAGCTTCGAGAGTGGCAAGAAGGCCACTTTCCCGCTGACCGGCGTCATCAAGGGCTGGACCCAGGGCCTGGCCGGCAAGACGGTCGGCTCCCGCGTCCTTCTGGTCGTCCCGAAGGACCTGGCCTACGGAGACCAGGGCCAGGGCGACGCGAAGGGCGACCTCGTCTTCGTCGTCGATATCCTCGGCGTCAAGTAATCCACCGCAACAACCGCACCACCTGCAACAACTGCAGTCACTACACGTCACCTCAAAGGAGTAACCATGTCATTTGGACAGCGCAACCTCGACCGCGAGAAGCCTGAAATTGACTTCCCCGAAGGAGACGTCCCCACCGAACTGGTCATCACCGACCTGATCGAAGGGGACGGCGCCGAGGCCAAGCCCGGCGACACCGTTTCCACCCACTACGTGGGCGTCGCCTGGTCCACCGGTGAAGAATTCGACGCCTCCTGGGGCCGCGGCGCGCCGCTGGACTTCCGGGTCGGCGTCGGCCAGGTCATCCAGGGCTGGGACCAGGGCCTGCTGGGCATGAAGGTCGGCGGCCGCCGTCGCCTCGAGATCCCGTCCGAGCTTGCCTACGGCTCCCGTGGCGCCGGCGGAGCGATCGGCCCCAACGAGGCCCTGATCTTCGTCGTGGACCTCGTCGCCGTCCGCTAACGGACGCCACACAGACGCAACCCGCAGGGTGGCTGAACCAGCCGGCTGATTCCGCCGGCTGAATCAGCCCCGGCGGCGTAGAAGCGCGGTAACAATCGGAAAAGTTCTTCCGGCTGTTGCCGCGCTTTCGTCATTTTCCGGGACCGGCTTTAGTACCCTTGCGGGGTGTCCGCCTCACGTACAGAACGCCTCCTGAACCTGCTCATCGCCCTGCTCAACACCAAGTACGGCCTGCGCCGCAGCGAACTGCGCGACAAGGTCTACCACGACACCACGAGCAGTGACGTCGCCTTCGGCCGCATGTTCGAACGCGACAAGGGCGAGCTGCGCCAGTTTGGCTTCGACGTCGAGGCCGTGATGGACACGGGCTGGGGTTCCGACGACCCGGCAACCACCCGCTACCGGATCGGCAAGGAATCGAACCGGCTGCCCGACGTCAGCCTCACGCCCGAAGAGTGCACAGTCCTCATCCTCGCGGCCCAGCTCTGGGAGCACGCCGCCCTCGGCTCCGCCGCCGTGGACGCGGTCCGGAAGCTGCAGGCTGCCGGCGGCCTCGTTGACGCCGAACTCCCCACCGGCGTCCAGCCGCGCATCCGCCCCGCCGGCCAGGCCTTCGAGGACCTGGTTGCCGCTATACACGCCCAGCACCCGGTCCGGTTCAGCTACCTCGCCGGCAGCACGGGCCAGGAGCAGGAACGGCTGGTGGAGCCCTGGGGCCTGGGCAGCCGCTTCGGCCAGTGGTACCTCGTCGGCCACGACCGGGGCCGGGGGGACAAACGGTTCTTCCGCCTGTCCCGCCTGACGTCAGCAGTGACCGTCCTGGAGAAGGAGAGCTTCACGCCGCCCGCCGGGTTCAACGTCCGCGCCGAGCTGGCCGGCCTGGCCGAATTGCCGGTACAGCATGCCGTGGTCGACGTCGAGCACGGACGGCTCCTGGGCCTCCGCAAACGTGCCCAAGCGCTTCCAGCCCCAACGTCGGCAGCCGCAGCGCCGGGGGCCGGGGTTCCGGAACCGGAGGCTCCGGAACAGGGAGCACAAGGGCCCGCGGCCGGGACGGACCGCCTCGCGGTGCCCTTCCGCGACGCCGAGACCCTGGGCGAGGAGCTGGCCTCCTACGGTCCCCGCGTCACCGTGATTTCACCTCCCGAACTCGCCGGCGCCGTCCGCCGCCGCCTCACGGCAGCCGCCGAATTCGCCGACAGGCCCCTGCCGGACGTGGCTTTCCCGGAGGCGGCCCGCGCCGGCCGCACCCGCAAAAGCACCTCGGAAGACCAGCTCAAGCGGATGCTGCAACTCGTGCCCTTCCTTGTCCACAACCAGGGACTGCACATCAGCGAGGTCGCCGCCAGGTTTGGCATCACCCGCAAGGCGCTCGAGGACGACCTGCGGATCCTGATTTGCTCGGGCCTGCCGGAAGGCTACCCCGACGATCTGCTGGACATCCAGTGGGACGATGACCA
Organism: Arthrobacter sp. P1_H7; assembly: GCF_056405215.1. Classification (NCBI taxonomy): domain Bacteria; kingdom Bacillati; phylum Actinomycetota; class Actinomycetes; order Micrococcales; family Micrococcaceae; genus Arthrobacter; species Arthrobacter sp. P1_H7. Next base: position 27,702 of record NZ_JBFUCO010000011.1, read on the forward strand.
CGTCTTCATCACCCAGGCCCTGGACATGACCCACCCCGTACGGTTCACCGTGGACGAGGCCTGCGCGCTCCTGACCGGTCTGGAGACCCTCAACAGCCTGCCCGAGCTCGCCGAAGGCGGCGCACTGGAATCGGTGACGCTCAAACTCATGGCAGCGGCGGGGGAGGAGGGCGTCAAAGCGGCGGCGCTCTCCGGCCCCGAGGTCGCCCCCGGCGACTCCGCCACCCTCGATACCGCCCGCGCGGCCCTCGAATCCGGCGCGCAGCTGCACCTGCGGTACTTCTCGCCGCAGCGCGACGCCGTGTCCGAACGCGACGTGGACCCCTTGCGGCTCTATTCGCTGGACAACACGTGGTACCTCGAGGCGTACTGCCACTCCGCCCAGGGCCTCCGCAACTTCCGGCTGGACAGGATCGAAGCCCTTGAGCCCAACGGCCGGCCGGCGGCCGCGGCGGCGAAGCCCGCGGAAAGCTTTCCGGTGAAACTGTTCACCCCGAACGACGACGACACGGTGGTCGTGGTGGAACTCGCGCCCCGCGGCACCGGCCTCGCTGACGACTATTACGCCGAGCGGACCGCGGCCCTGCCCGGCGGCGGGATGCTCGCCGAAATCCGGTTCGGCAGCACGGACTGGCTGCCGATGTTCGTGGCCCAGCACGGCGGGATGGTGCGGATCCTGCAGCCGGAGGCCCTCGCGGCCGCGTCGCGGGAGTGGCTCGCCGCGGCCCTGACGCAATACGAAGCCTCGTCGGATCGCCCGATAGACTGATCTGCATGCCTTGGTGGTCCTGGATCGTGATTTGGATAGCGCTGGTCGCGTTGTCGCTGTTGTTCTTCGGCGTGCTCGGCTTGCGGCTGTTCCGGCAAGCCACGACGACGCTCTCGGAATTGGGTGAAGCCGCGGACCGCTTTTCCACCCTGCCCGCACCAGCAGGCCCAGCCGGTACAACAGGAACCGGTTCTGCGGCCGGCGCCAGTGACCCGGCCGGCGCGGACGAAGCCCTTCGGCCGGTGCCCGGCGACGCCATTTTTGCCTCGCCCGCGCGGATGCGACATGATTACCACGCATCCAAGCTCGCCCGGCAAAACGCCCGCCGGCTGCGCCGCATCCAACGCAAGAAGGACCGCGGTCAACCACAGGCGCTGCGCGACATCGAAACGCGTTAGACATAGGATGTATTCAAACGAAAGGACCTCTCCACATGAGGCTTGAAGGCTGGCATCTCATCATCATCATCGTTCTGGCACTGGTGCTGTTCGCTGCGCCGAAGCTGCCGGGCATGGCCCGCAGCCTGGGCCAGTCGATGCGCATTTTCAAGTCGGAAGTCCGGGAAATGAAGAAGGACGGCACCACCGATGCCAAGGATGGCTCCGAGCCGGTTGAAGGACGGGTTATCAACCACCCGCAGGCCGGCGCACCGGAAAGCCGCACGGGCGACGGAACCGACGTTCCGCCGTCGACCCGCGCCTAAGACCGCATGGCAGTAACCATGAGCCGTCGATCGAACCCCGAGGGGAGGATGGCGCTCCTCGACCACCTCAAAGAGCTGCGCAACCGGCTCTTCAAGGCGGCAATCGCCGTCGTCCTTGGGACGGTAGTGGGTTTCCTTGTCTACCAGCCAATGCTGGCGGCGCTGATCAAGCCGATCCGCGACCTGAACGAACACGAAGGCCGCCAGGCCACCCTGAATTTTGACGGCGTCGCGAGTTCGTTCGACCTCATGATCCAGGTCTCGGTGTTCCTGGGCCTGATCATCGCCAGCCCCGTCTGGCTATACCAGCTCTGGGCCTTCATTGTGCCCGGGCTGCACAAGAAGGAACGCCGCCTGGCCCTGTCCTTCGTGGCGGCGGCCGTGCCGCTGTTCGTCGGCGGCGTCCTGCTGGCCTGGCTCGTGCTACCCAACGCGGTGCGCGTCCTGACCGACTTCACGCCGTCGGGCGGCTCCAACTTCATCAGCGCCCAGGTATACCTGTCCTTCGTGCTGCGGCTGCTGCTCGCCTTCGGCATCGCCTTCCTCCTCCCGGTGGTCCTGTTCGGGCTAAACCTGGCCGGCCTCATCAAGGGCCAGCAGCTCGTCAAGAGCTGGCGGATCACGGTTTTCCTGGTCTGCCTGTTTGCCGCGATGGCCGCGCCCGGCGCCGACGCCATGAGCATGTTCTACCTGGCCGGGCCCATGCTGGCGCTGTTCTTCGCCGCGATCGGGCTGTGCCTGCTCAACGACCGACGGCGCGAGCGGCGCGCCGTCAAACGCGACGCGGAGACCGAAGCCACTGCCGACCAGGCCACCCCCAGCTCCGAGCTGGAGAATCTCTAGCCTTTCGCGCACTAGGCTGGAAGCATGTCGTCACACCCCGGGCCGGAATCACCGTCCGAACGTTACCGCGCCAGCGTCGAGCGGGCTGCTGAAGCCAAGACCTACCTGGGCGGGTTCATCCGCTCGCTCGAATTTGAACTCGATGACTTCCAGCGCGAGGCTTGCCTGTCCCTGCAGGCCGGCCGGGGCGTGCTGGTGGCCGCCCCCACCGGCGCCGGGAAGACGATCGTGGGCGAGTTCGCCATCTATCTGGCCCTCCAGCGCGGGCTCAAGGCGTTCTACACCACCCCCATCAAGGCCCTGAGCAACCAGAAGTACTCCGAGCTGGCCGCCAAGTACGGCGCCGCCCAGGTGGGCCTGCTCACCGGTGATACCAGCATCAACGGCGACGCCCCGGTGGTGGTCATGACCACCGAAGTGCTCCGCAACATGCTCTACGCCGATTCGGACACCCTGGACGATCTCGGCTTCGTGGTCATGGACGAGGTCCACTACCTCGCCGACCGCTTCCGCGGCGCGGTGTGGGAGGAAGTCATCATCCATCTGCCCAGCGAGGTCCAGGTGGCCTCCCTGAGTGCCACGGTCTCCAACGCCGAGGAGTTCGGTGCATGGCTCGACACCGTCCGCGGGCAGACCGACGTGATCGTCTCCGAGCACCGCCCGGTGCCGCTGTGGCAGCACGTCATGGTGGGCCGGAAGATCGTGGACCTGTTTGCCGGTGACACCAGCTTTGACGAGATCGCGCTGCCTGGCGAGGCAGCCGCCGAGGCCGTAGCCGGCGGCGCCGTTACCGTCAGTGCCGCCGCCGGCAGCGGCTCCTCGGCTGCCGTCACGGCAGAAGTTCCCGGGCGGGCCGGCTTCGAGGTCAACCCTGAACTGCTGTCCATGGCCCGGGCCGAGAGCCAGATGAATTTCCGTGGCCGCTTCGGCCACGGCGGACGCAACCAGCGCCGGCAGCAACGCAGCCAGCGGGACGAACCGCAGGGCGCCCAGCGCAGCCCGGTGCGGAAGGCCAGCCGGCCGCAGGTCATCGCCAGCCTGGACCGGCAGGACCTCCTGCCGGCCATCACGTTCATCTTCTCGCGGGCCGGCTGCGATGCCGCCGTGGCCCAGTGCGTCGCGGCCGGACTCTGGCTGACCACCGAGCGGGAACAACAGATCATCGCCCAGCGCGTCGACGAGGCCGCCCAGGCCATCCCCTCGGACGACCTCGATGTTCTCGGCTTCTGGAGCTGGCGGGACGGCCTGCTGCGGGGGCTCGCCGCCCACCACGCCGGTATGCTGCCGACCTTCAAGGAGGTTGTGGAGAAGCTGTTCGTCGACGGGCTGGTCAAGGCCGTCTTCGCCACCGAAACACTGGCCCTGGGCGTCAACATGCCGGCCCGCTGCGTCGTGCTGGAAAAGCTGGACAAGTTCAACGGCGAAGCCCATGTCAATATCACTGCGGGGGAGTACACCCAGCTGACGGGCCGGGCCGGCCGCCGCGGCATCGACGTCGAGGGCCACGCCGTCGTGCTGTGGCAACCCGGCACGGATCCGGCAGCTGTCGCCGGCCTGGCCTCACGGCGGACCTACCCGCTGAACTCCAGCTTCCGGCCCACGTACAACATGTCGATCAACCTTTTGGCGCAGTTCGGCCGGGCGCGCGCCCGGGAGATCCTCGAATCGTCCTTTGCCCAGTTCCAGGCGGACCGCTCCGTGGTGGGCCTGGCCCGGCAGGTCAGGAGCCGGGAAGAATCCATTGCCGGGTTCAGCAAGGCCATGACCTGCCACCTGGGCGATTTCACCGAATACGCGAAATTGCGGCGGGCCCTGGGCGATGCCGAGACCATGGCCTCCCGGAGCACGTCCCGGGCCAGGAAATCCCTGACCGAGGACTCCCTGAGCAGGCTGCTACCGGGTGACGTGGTGGATGTTCCCGCCGGCAAGTCGCCGGGACTGGCTGTGGTGCTCAGCTCCGACCACGAATCGCGCGAGCCCCGCCCCGCCGTCATGACGCTGGACAACCAGCTCCGGCGGATCGGCCTGCACGACGTCGAAGGGCCGTTGTCGCCGATCACGCGGATCAGGATTCCCAAGTCCTTTAACGCCAAGGTTCCCAAGTCCCGCCGCGACTTGGCGTCCTCGGTGCGCAACGCCATCCGCGAGCACCGGCCGCCGGCTCCGCCGCGGCGCGACGACGATTTCGGCCGGGCCTCCGCGGCACCCAACCAGGAGAAGCGGATCGCCGAGCTGCGCCGGGAGCTCCGCGCCCATCCGTGCCACGGCTGCAGCGAACGCGAGGACCATGCCCGGTGGTCCGAACGCTGGTGGAAACTCCGCCAGGAAACGGACGGGCTCATCCGCCAGATCCAAGGCCGGACCAACACCATCGCCAAGACGTTCGACCGTGTATGCGGCGTCCTGACGGGCTACGGCTACCTGGAAACCTCGGACGCCGGCGTGCTGTCCATCAGCCCGGACGGGCAACGCCTGCGGCGGATCTACGGCGAAAAGGACCTGCTGATTTCGCAGTCCCTGCGGATGGGGGCCTTCGACGACCTCGACGCCGCCGAGATCGCCGCCCTTGCCAGTGTGCTCGTCTACCAGGCCAAGCGTGAGGACCGCGGCCTGCGGCCCAAGATGCCGAGCGTGTCCCTGGAATCCGCGGTCGACACCGTGGTCCGCGAATGGTCCGCCCTGGAAGATATCGAGGAAGCCAACAAGCTGCCCCTCACCGGCGAGCCTGAGCTCGGCCTCGTCTGGCCGATCTTCAAATGGGCCAAGGGCAGGCACCTCCAGGACGTGCTGAGCGGCACCGACCTGGCCGCGGGCGACTTTGTCCGCTGGGTCAAACAGGTGATCGACCTCCTGGACCAGCTCGCCGACATCCCGAACCTCGACCCCCGGATTGCGCGGCTGTGCGCGGACGCCATCAAACTCGTCAAACGCGGCGTCGTCGCCTATTCCTCCGTGGCGTAGGGAGCGGGCCGGACCGGCCCGCTCCCTGGACCACTAACGAGTCTTTCCAGACTTTCGAACCGCCGGCGCTGGGCCGGCCACCAGTAACAAGGAGTACCCGCCCCATGACCGATTCGCCGGCCGCCCCCGCCCCCCGCAACGTCACGCTGTACCGCAACGGCTCCGTCTACACGGCGGCTGATCCCTTTGCGACTGCGATGCTGGTCGACGGCGACACGGTCGCCTGGGTCGGTTCCGAACAGGCCGCCACGTCCATCGCGGACGCCTCGATGGAGGTGGTCGATCTGCAGGGCGCCCTCCTGGCCCCCGGCTTCGTCGACTCCCACGTCCACCTGACGGAAACCGGAATCGCCCTGGAGGGCCTGCAGCTGGCCGGGGTGCGTTCCGCCGCTGAACTGCTCGAGGCCGTTGCCGGCTTCGGCGTTTCCGCTTCCGGCGCGGACGGTGCCGTCCTGGGCCACGGCTGGGATGAGACCACCTGGGCCGATCCCACCCTGCCCTCCCGGGACGAAATCGAACGCGCGGCCGGCGGCCGCCATGTCTACCTCTCCCGCGTGGACGTCCACTCGGCCCTGGTATCGAACTCCCTGGCCGCGTCGGCCGGACTGGACGGGCTCGACGGCGGCGCCGGCAGCCAGGTCAAACGGGCGGCCCACACCGCGGCCCGCCTGGCGGCCCGCCAGCTGCCGGCCGACGCGCTGCGCGCCTACCAGCAGCGTGCCCTCGCAGAGGCTGCGGCCAACGGCTACGTGGCCGTCGCCGAGATGGCCGCGCCGCATATCGGAAGCATCGAGGACCTGCGGCTCGCGGTGGCCTGGAACAGCAACTCCGGCGGTGGCCCGAACGGTGTGACCGGCGGGGCAGTGCCGGAGATCCTGCCGTATTGGGGCGAGCTCGCCGCGTCCGCCGAACATGCCCAGTCCATCCTGGACGGATTGGGACTGCCCGTGCTGGGCCTGGCCGGCGACCTCAACATCGACGGCTCGATCGGCTCACGGACCGCCTTCCTGCGGGAGGACTACACCGACGCGCCCGGAGAGCGCGGCAACCTGTACCTCTCCGTGGCCGAGGCCGCCGCCCACCTCGCCGCGTGCTCGCTCCTGGGGATCCAGGCGGGTTTCCACGTGATTGGCGACGCCGGCCTGGACGCGGCCCTCGACGCCCTCGACCTCGCCGCGGCTGAGGTGGGGGAGCAGCGCGTCCGCGCCGCGGGGCACCGGTTCGAGCACGTCGAGCTCGCGGATGCCGCCGCGATCAGCCGGCTGGCCCACTATTCGGTCAGCGTCAGCGCGCAGCCGGTTTTCGACGCCCTCTGGGGTGGCGGGGACCGCCTCTACCAGCAGCGCCTCGGCTCCCGCCGGCTCGGAATGAATGCCTTTGGCAGCCTCTACGCAGCCGGTGTGCCGATCTGCTTCGGCAGCGACAGCCCGGTGACGCCACTGCGGCCGTGGTCCAGTGTGCGCGCGTGCCTGCAGCACACCAATCCCGCCGAACAGATCTCCGCCCGCGCCGCGTTCCTTGGCCACACGCGGGCCGGCTGGCGGGCAGCCCGCTACCCCAACCCAATGGCCGGGCAACTGGTGCCGGGGGCTCCGGCCAGCTTTGCGGTCTGGGAGGTCGAGGAGCTCATGGTCCAGGTGGCCGACGGGCGCGTGCAGTCGTGGAGCACCGACCCGCGCGCCCGCACCCCGCTCTTGCCGGCGCTGGACACCGGCAGCGATCCTGCCTGCCTCCTGACGGTACGGGACGGCCAGGAACTCTACGCCAGCGGCGCCCTCGGCGCCTGAACACACGGCGCCTCACCCGGCCGGCCGCGCAGGGCCTCAACCGGCACGTCATCCAGCCGGCGGAGCGGAAACATTGCCGCCCGCGACCCCGCCCTGAACTGCACCGACAGACAAAACGGCAGGTCACGGCTCGGTTGACAGATGAGGCCGCCCCCGTAGCATTGAGGGGCAACGGAGGGTTGCGTACGGCGCAGACTCCGGCAGTCCCCGGTCCATCCCAGGTTGCCGCACGCGCGGGAGCTTCACTTGGTCATGACCACGGGCACCCCCAGGGGGCGGGTCCACTTCGCAGCAGAAAACGGTTCCGGCGCCGCAATTCGCGGCCTGCCGTAACTGGCCCGAAGCGGGTGGACCTGCCCGGGTGGTCACACGGCCCCTCCCGGGCTCGCAACTCCCTATAATGGGAAGTTGCGCCTGAAGAACGAATGACTTTCGGCGCACCGACCGCTCCCTTCAAGGAAAGGCCTCGCTGTGCGTGTCCTCACCATCATCCCGACCTATAACGAGCTGGAATCGTTGCCCAAGACCCTCGGACGCCTGCGCACAGCCGTGCCCGCCTCCGACGTGCTGGTTGTCGACGACAACAGCCCTGACGGCACGGGGCAGCTGGCGGACCGCATGGCCGCCGAAGACGGCCAGGTCCACGTCCTGCACCGCGCCGGAAAGGCCGGTCTGGGAGCGGCGTACATTGCGGGTTTCAAGTGGGGCCTGGAGGCCGGCTACGACATCCTCGTGGAGATGGACGCCGACGGCTCGCACCAGCCCGAGCAGCTGCCCCAGCTGATCGAGGCCGTGGAGCAGGGCGCGGACCTTGCCATGGGCTCCCGCTGGGTGCCCGGCGGCAGTGTGGTCAACTGGCCGCTCTACCGCCAGGCCATCAGCCGCGTCGGCAGCACGTACGCGCGGATCATGCTCGGAGTGAAGATCAAGGACGTCACCGGCGGCTTCCGTGCCTTCCGCCGGACCACGCTGGAGAAGCTGAACCTGGATGCGGTGGACTCGGTTGGCTATGGCTTCCAGGTGGATCTGGCCTGGCGCGTGGCCAAGCTCGGCCTGACCATCGTGGAACGGCCCATCACCTTCGTCGAGCGCGAGCTCGGCGCGTCGAAGATGAGCGGCAACATCGTCGTCGAAGCCATGATCAACGTCACCAAGTGGGGACTCACGGCGCGCTGGAACAAGCTTCGGGGCAAGCAGGACGCCTAAGGCGTGTCTCCCGGATCGGGCATTTCCTGGGTATAGGCTCGGGCGGTATGGCGCTGCGACTTGTTCAGGTGAATTTCAAGGCCCGGGATGACTCAGCACTCGGCCGGTTTTGGGCCGAGGCACTCGGCTGGGGTGTTTCCAGCGAGGGACCCGGTGTTACCAATGTTGAACCCCTGGGATTCGTCTGGCCGGACCCCGCCGCCGTCTGCGTCGATGTTGTCACCGTCCCGGACCCCGAGACGGTGAGATACCGGGCGCGCCTCGATCTCGCCACCACCTCTGAGGCCCATCAGGCTCAGCTGGTCGCGCACCTGTTGGAACTCGGCGCGACGCCCGCGGACGCGGGCCAGGGTGCTGTGCCGTGGACGCTTCTGGCCGACCCGGAGGGCAACCTGTTCCGTGTGCTGGAGCCCCGCCCGATCTACCAGGACACCGGGCCGATCGCCGCGGTGGTGGTCAGCTGCGCAGACCCGCGGGCCATGGCCCGTTTCTGGGGTGGGGCGATGGACTGGACCCTGCACGAGGTCACCGGCGATCATGCGAGGCTGCGTTCGGCCAAGGGTGTCGGGCCGTATCTGGAGTTCCTCCGCACGCCCGGCGGGAAGACCGTGTGGGGCCGTGTCCATCTCGACCTGAGGCCGTACCCGGGTGATGATCAAGGGGCGGAGGTGGCCCGGCTGCGGGCTCTGGGCGCCACCGACGCCGACGTCGGCCAAGGCGATGTGCCCTGGGTCTGCCTCGCCGACGCGGAGGGCAACGAGTTCTGCGTCTTCACCCCGGGCTGATGCCGACTCCCGGTCCTCGGTGCGCGTGCAGGGGGGTGCAGCTCCAGAGGACGCAGGCGCCGGAACAGAACAAGGGCCGGGCCCGCATCGAAACAGCATGTCCCAGTGCGTGCGCACTGCCTTCTCGTTGCTGTTGACAGGGCGTTCGCCGTCCACCAGCAACGCCTCCTTGCCCGTCTTCGAAACCCAGACCGGGGGGATTTCGGCTTCCGAGGAGAACGTCACGAACACCTGTTCGCCGTCCTCGCAACGGTATTCAACCCGCTGGCGCGGAGCCGGTTCGACGCCGGATTCGGTCTCCATGCTCTGTGCGCCAAGGCGCATACCCCGCAGGCTGCGATCGCTCATCTTTTCTCCCTCTATTCGGTTCGCAGGGTCCAGCCCTGCGGTGTCCGGGGACCGTCAGGCGCCGGACTTCTGGTTGCACCGCGTTGTACCGTACCTGGCCCGGTGTGGCCCGGCCAGATGACAGTCACCAGTGGACAAAACTGTTTGGAACGTCATTGGAATCAACGCTGTGCGGAGCGTTTTTGTTCCGGACGGCTGAACTGACCGGACAAATATTCAAGTATACGGGAGTGGTGCATGCGAGGTAAAGCGAGTAGCCCCGCGGCGCGGACTGCGTAACCTGTACCCGACTGGCCCGGACTTAAACTGGCAGGCCCCCCCCCACCCGCCGGAAGCGGGAGCAGGCTCAGGGCAGGTTGCCCTGGCCGTCGGCTGCCGCGGGCGGTGAGTACGGAGCAACGTCCGGCGTCGAGGCCGTCTGCTCCTGCACCGCCCCTGCACCCAGTACGCTGCCGATCCCTTTGAGCGCCTCGCCTACCTCGCTGGGAATGATCCACAGCTTGTTCGAGGACCCCTCGGCAATCTTCGGGAGGGTCTGGAGGTACTGGTAGGCCAGCAGTTTCTGGTCCGGGTTGCCCTTGTGGATCGCGTCGAAGACCTTCTGGATGGCCTGGGCCTCGCCGTCGGCCCGCAGGATCGCCGCCTTCGCGTCGCCTTCGGCTTTCAGGATGGAGGACTGGCGCTGGCCTTCGGCGGTGAGGATTGCGGACTGCTTGGTGCCCTCGGCCGTCAGGATGGCGGCGCGGCGGTCACGTTCGGCCCGCATCTGCTTTTCCATCGAGTCCTGGATGGAGTGGGGCGGATCGATCGCCTTGAGCTCCACCCGGGAGACCCGGATGCCCCAGCGTCCGGTCGCTTCGTCCAGGACGCCGCGGAGCTGGCCGTTGATCTGGTCGCGCGAGGTCAGCGCTTCCTCCAGGTTGAGGCCGCCAACCACGTTGCGCAGGGTGGTGGTGGTCAGCTGTTCCACGGCCTGGATGTAGTTGGCGATCTCGTAGGTGGCGGCCCGGGCGTCCGTGACCTGGAAATAGACGACGGTGTCGATCGAGACCACCAGGTTGTCCTCGGTGATGACGGGCTGCGGCGGGAAGGACACCACCTGCTCTCGCAGGTCGAGCAACGGCAGCAAGCGGTCCACAAACGGGATCAGCAGGGTAAGTCCGGGATTCAGGGTGCGTTGGTATTTGCCCAGCCGTTCAACGACGCCGGCCCGGGCCTGTGGAATGATCCGGACCGACCGGACCAGCACAATAATGACGAACACAATTAGTACCAGCAGCACAATTGCGACTGCGATATCCATACATCACCTATTCCCCAGTTGTTTTGTTTTAGTCTCGCACCGGCAGTTCCGACGCCGGCGGGACGGCAGTTCCCGCCTTGCGGTGTCCCTTATTGGATGGCGGATTCCGGTTGCGGGGCCACGATCGCGGTGGCCCCTTCGATGGCGCTGACCACAGCCTGTTGTCCGGGCGCCAGCACTCCCGATTCGGACCGCGCACTCCAGACGTCCCCGCCAATCTTGACGAGCCCGCCGTTTTCGCTCACAGCCTCCATGACGACGGCGGATTCGCCGATCAGGCGTTCGATGTTGGTGCGCCGATCCGCCGGGCCATGGTGGAGATGCTTGAGGGCCACCGGCCGGACGAAGCCGATCATGAGCAGGGACACCACACAGAAGGCGATAATCTGCAGCCACGGATCGGCGCCGGCAAAGTCCGCTACCAGCCCGGCGAGAGCGCCGCCGCCGAGCATGATGAAGAACAGGTCGAGTGTGATCATCTCGACCACGGCAAACACGAGAAAGAGTGTGAGCCACAACGCCCACCAATTCTCGATCAACCATTCAGACATCAATTCCCCCTTGAGTCCCGGGAGCTGCAGGCACAGTTCCCCAGTACTGTGATTCCATCCTAAGCGGAAGGGCAATAGCTGGGACCGGCGGGCGGGAATTGATGATCAAAGTGGCCAAGTCGTTATTTCGCGGGCCGCTTCCCCGCCCTGGTCTTCCGCGCCGGTTCCCTTGCCGGGGGGTGGTTTCAGGGCGTCCCGGACGGCACCCGGCGATGAGGTGCCGCGGCGGAATGGTCAGCGGATGGGTTGAAAAACACTGATCCGGAAGCGGGCCGAGACAGCGGTCCGCTCCGGAAGCGCGGCCTCGAGGGCGGCGAGTGCGGCACGGTCCAGGTGATGGCCGGCCGGTCCCATGTAGGCCAGGTTGGCGACGTCGCGCGGACCGAGGGCCAAAACGAGGTCCAGATCAGTTGCCTCGACGGGCGTGAAGTGCTGGCCCAGCGACGCGGCGAGCCGCTCGTCTTTGGCCGGCTCGATCCCCAGCATCCCGGCCAGGTCGGCTACCTCCGCCAGGTGGCCGGGCCGCGGCGTGACCACGACCAGGCGGCCGCCGGGGCGGAGCACCCGGGCGAACTCAGGCGCGTTGCGCGGCGCAAAGATCACGGTGACGACGTCGACGGCGTTCTCCGCCACCGGCAACGACTGCCAGACATCCCCGACCAGGTTCAAAGCCTCGGGGTTCAGCCTGGCTGCACGGCGCAGCGCGAACTTGGAAATGTCCAGGCCGATTGCCGCGGCCGGAACATTGTCAGCGGCCCGGTCCAGCAAGGCCCTGAGGTAGTGGCCAGTGCCCGTTCCGGCGTCGAGCACGAGGGGCCGGCCGGCGGGGGTTTCCCGGAGCGCCGGTGTGGCGAGCCCGGCAATGGCATCGGCCAGCGGCTGATAGTGCCCGGCGGAGAGGAAATCGAAGCGGGCCGCCACCATGTCTGCGCTGTCGGATTCAAAAACAGTCCCCTTGCCGACCAGGAAGTTGAAGTAGCCCTGCCGGGCCGCATCAAAGCTGTGGCCGGCGCCGCACACAAGAGTGCGGCCGCCGCCGGTGAACCGGAGGCCATTGCGGCACACCGGGCACAAGAGGGGAAGATCGGCGGCGGCAGGCATAGCGTTCATCCTATGCGCGGATCCGGGGTCCGCCGCGCGGAGCGGGCGCCGGGGCCCGTGCACCCCGGTCAGGGCGCGGCGGACAGGGCACCCCGCGGCATGCCGCGCCGCACCGGCGCAACGTGAGGTGTTTCACAGCGGCCGCGCCACGGGCTAGGCTCGCACTCGTGAAATCTGAACATCTTCCGCTGCTCAATTCCGTGTCCGCCCCGGCCGTGCACCCCGACGGTTCCCGCGCGGTGGTTTCCGTGATCCGCCCTGACTTCGATGCCGATGCCTACGTGGGCCAGCTGTGGACCGTGCCCCTGGGTCCGGACGGCCCGGACTTCAACAACCCGGACTTCAACAGCCCGGACCCGAAGCCGCGCCGGCTGACCCGCGGCTTCCGCGACACCGCACCGGACTTTTCACCCGACGGCCGGGCCCTTGGGTTCCTGCGTGCGGCAGCCGGCGGAAAGCCGCAGCTGTTCGTGGTGGAAGCCGCCGGCGGCGAACCCCAGCTGTTGACGGCGGCCCCGCTGGGGGTCAGCTCCTTCACCTGGTCGCCTGATTCCCGCAGCATTCTCTTCAGCGCCAGGACGCCCGATGAGGGCCGGTACGGCAGCGTCGACGGCGTGGGTGCGGGCAGCGAGGACGCCCGGCTGATCACGGATTTCCAGTACCGGATGAACGGTCTTGGCTACACCGCCGACAAGCCGCTGCAACTGTTCATCCTCGAGGTGCCGCAGCTTGGCGCCGAACCGAAGGTGGCCCCGGCCGGACGCGCCCTGAAGGCCCTCGGCACCGCGGCCGATCCCGCGGAGAATGCAGCCGGGCTGCTGCCGGCCGCCAAACAACTCACCACCGCAGCAGCGGACCACAGCGGGGCCAGCTTCAGCGCCGACGGCGGCACCATCTACTTCACCGCGGCCCTGCACGATGGGCGGGACACGGACCTTGTCAGCGGAATCTACGCGATTCCCGCCGCCGGAGGGCAGCCTCAGGCCGTGCTGCCGGCCGATGCCGGACGGCAGAGCATCAGCGCCGTGCGCCAATCCGCGGATGGGCAGTGGCTCTTCTTCCTCGCCCAGGACCTCGGCGCATCCGGCCGGGACTTCGTGGCCAGGAACACCGCCCTCTACGCGATGCCTGCCGCCGGGGGAGAAGCCACGGCGCTCAGCGATGCCGAGACGATGGACCTGTCCGGCGGCAGCTGGATCGAGCTGCGCGGCGGTGCGGGGGCCTTGGTGCTGAACAATGCGCGGGGAACCGTGGAGCTGCACGAGTTCCTCGCGACGGGCGGCCACACCGTCCTCCTGGAAGGCAACCGGGTGGTGACCGGCGCCGCGGAAGGCGGCGGGAGGCTCGTGGCGAGTTTCAGCGATTCGACCACGGCCGGTGATCTTGCCGGGCTCGAGGGCGGGCAGGTGCGCCGCCTGACGGATTTCTCCGCCCAGCTGCGGAGCGTGGCGGGGATCAGTGAGCCGCAGGAACTGACTTTGCCCTCGGCCGACGGGTACCCGGTCCATGGCTGGCTCGTTAAGCCGGCGGGCCCGGGCCCGCACCCGGTATTGCTGAACATCCACGGCGGCCCTTTTGCCCAGTTCAGCGGGGCGTTGTTCGACGAAGCGCAGGTTTATGCGGGGGCCGGTTACGCCGTGCTCATGTGCAATCCGCGGGGTTCGGCCGGCTACGGCCAGGCACACGGCCGGTCCATCAAGGAACAAATGGGAACAGTGGACATGCAGGACGTCCTCGCGTTCCTTGACGGGGCAGTGGAGAAGTTCGAGGATCTGGACGCCGCCAATGTGGGCATCATGGGCGGATCCTACGGCGGCTACCTGACGGCATGGACCATCAGCCACGACCACCGTTTCCGCGCGGCCATAGTCGAGCGTGGTTTCCTGGACCCCGTCAGCTTCACGGGTTCTTCCGACATCGGCTGGTTCTTCGGCGGCGAATACACCGGCCCGTCGGCGGAGCAAATGGCAGCCCAGAGTCCCATGGCGCGCGTGGAGCACGTCCGGACGCCATCGCTGGTGATTCACAGCGAGGAGGACCTCAGGTGTCCCGTGGAACAGGGGCAGCGGTACTTCACCGCCCTGAAGCAGCAAGGGGTCGAGACCGGATTCCTGGTCTTCCCGGGCGAGAACCATGAGCTGTCCCGCTCCGGCACGCCGCACCACCGGAAGCAGCGGTTCGATGAAATCCTGAAGTGGTGGGCCCGCTACCTGCCGTCCGCAACGAATCCGGCACCGCAGCCCTAGTCTGCAGCCCCAGTCTCCTGCCCTAGTCCTCGGCCGGGTCCGGCAGGAACCCGAGTTCCTGCCGGGCGAGGCTGATGTCCGGTTGGGCCCAGCGGGCGGAGTATTCGGCATTGTTGCTGATGGAGCGCAGCTCGGCCCGGTCAAGGAAGAGGATCCCGTGCACGTGGTCGGTTTCATGCTGGACAATCCGGGCTTGCCAGCCGGAGAAAGTCTGTTGGAGTTTCGTGCCGTCCGGCGCCGTGAAGTCGAGCTGGACTGATTCCGGCCGCACTACGGCTGCCTGCAGGCCTCCAATGGAGAGGCAGCCTTCGTAGAACGCCGCGGACTTCGCGCCCAGGGGACGATAGCTCGGGTTCAGCATGGCAAAGAACGGCAGCGGCTCCCGCCCGCGGACGGCAGCGACGTCGGGATCGACGTCGAACTGGTCCTCCAGGACGGCGAGCTGCAGCGGTATCCCCAGCTGCGGGGCCGCCAGGCCCACACCCGGGGCCTTGTGCATCACGCTGCGCATGAGGTCGATGAGGTGACCGAGTTCGGCATCAGTCAACTGGCCATCGTACGGCGCCGCCACGTGCCGGAGCACCGGATGTCCGGCCTGGACAATCGGCGGAAGGATGCCCGTGCTCAGGATCTCCTGGACAGTCTCGCTTATCCGGGCGGCGCTGAAGTCGGTGGGCCTGGCGTCAAAGGGCATGCCCCCAGACTACTGGCGCCCGCACGCCTTTGTAACAAAGTCGTAAATGCGGCCGCGAAGCTGGTTGCCGGCGTCGATCTTCAAAATTCCCTCGCGGCCCGCAACCCTGACCTGCAGCGGCAGGAGCGTGCCCACCTTGTCTTCGGCCACTGCATGGGGATCGCAGCGGGAGGGCCTGATGCCGAGGCGTACTTCGGCCGGGGCCCCGCCGGCGCGGACCGTCACCGACCGGGGCCACGGGGCTTGTCCGGCCTCGGCCAGCAGCGTGGTTTCCGCAATCCGGTCAATCACCAGTTCACCGGCCCCTCCTGCGGCGCGCGGTTGCAGCAGCAGACGCACGACGGCGGTCCGACCGTCCGCGGCGACCTCAAGCTCCTGGGCCAGCGCGATCGTGGCGACGGCCGAGGCTTCCCGGGCCAGGCACAGCTCCGAATTGTTCCGCGCCAGGACGCCGAACGGGTCTGCCACCGGGGCCATGGCCGGGACCGGCACGGCTCCTTCCGGTGTGGCCAGCCGCAGGGATACACGGGCGTCTCCCGCACCCCCGGAGGTGCCTCCCGCCCCGGCTTCAGGCCCGGTGGAAGTGCCGCAATCCGGGGCGGGCAGCGGCGCCGGCAGGCTCTTGGGCTGTCCGGGCGGAAGCTCGATCCCGCCGGTTCGGGCGGGCCAGGTGATTGGGGCGGCGAAGAGAGGGCTGGTCAGTTCCGCGCCGAGGACCGTCAGGGCGTGGCCGGTGGTGTTCGTGAGCTGGATTTCGATGATCTGCTTGCTGTAGTTGTCGCGGAACTGGCTGATTTCCGCGGTCACAGGGCCTGTGGAGTTCGAGGTCGCCGACGCCGTCGCGGTTGCGGTTGCCGGGGAGGCGGTGCCCCCGACCGTACCGGTGCTGCATGACGCCGCCGTGCCCAGCAGCACCGCGGCAGCAGCTACCCGCAACCCCCAACAGGATGCGGCGCCGCGCGTCACAGGAAGTCCGCGCGTCACGGGAAGTCCGTCCATGCGCACAGTCTATTCCGGGGCAAACCCGTCACACGGTGGCGTCACACTGCCCTCAATAGACGGCTCCAGGTCAAGAAGGTGGCCGCGGCCAAAGGGGATTTCGATCGCAGACGCCTGCGCTGCCTATTGCATCGTGAAACGGCGGGCGATCAGGGAATTCACCGGCGGAACCGCGGCCACGCCTGCGATGCCACGGTTCCGCAGCGCCAAGAGACGGTCCGTGAGGGGCCGGCCCAGGGCCATGTTGATTTCGGCCTGGCGTGCCGCCCTGGCCGCCGCCCGCAACCGGGTCCGTTCAAAGGTCTTCAGGGCGCCTCCCACCTCCTGGCCGCGCACGGCCGCCGACACGATCGGTGCCAGCGCGGCCGCATCAAGCCAGCCCAGGTTCATGCCCTGCCCGCCGATGGGGCTTACCTCGTGGGCCGCGTCCCCGATCATCACCACCCGTCCGGCCACCATCCGGCGGGCCAGGCGCGTGCGGACGCCGAAGCGGCTGAGCATGCTGTTGGTCCCGGCGTCGATGTCGAGACCCGTCCGCTCGCGCACGCAGCGCATAAGCCACCGGGCGTCCGCGCCGGGACGGCCGGCTGATGGTCCGCCGGCTGCAGGTCCGCCGGCCGGGGCGTCGCCGGTGCCCAGCCGGACCACCCAGCGGCGGAGCCGGCCAGGCAAGGGGAACGACTCCACGATGCCGGCGCCGGAGAGGAACAGTGCGGCGTCCGGACCGAACCCGGTCGCGTCCGCAAAGTCACCCATGAGGTAGCTGTCCGGGTACTCTTTCACGCGCAGGTCGATGCCCTGCAGGGCCCGCACGGTGGAGCGCACGCCGTCGGCGGCGATGACCAGCGGCGCCGAATAGCGCAAGGTGCCCCTCCCGGAGTCGGCTTCCACGCTGACCCGGCCTCCGTCGTCGGAGAGCCGGGTGAGGCGGACGCCGCGGTGCAGGGCGCCGTCGCCGAGCTCGTTGACCCGCCGTTCCAGGTGCGCCTCAGTACGGGCCTGGGGCAGGGACAGGACGAACGGAAAGCGGTCCGAGACGCCGGCAAAGGACATCCGGGCGAGGCATTTTCCGCCGGCCAGGGCCATGCCGCGCCGGATCTGGACCCCCTCGGCAATCAGGTCCCCGGCAACGCCGGTTCCCGCGAGCGCGGCCAGCGCCGGCGGATGGATGCCGATGGCACGCGACTGCGGTTCCGGTGCGCTCCGCTGTTCCAGGACCTGCACCTCCACGCCGTCCTGCAGCAGCAGCGCGGCCATGAACAGTCCCACCGGGCCGGCACCGATGATCAGCACGTCAGCCACGGGCAGCGGACCTGTCCGGGTGGCCGCCGTCGGGAGTGTCGTGCAGCAGCAGGTTCCGGAAGGGAGTGTGGCGGGCAGCCGTCCAGCCCGGGGGAGCGGCGGCGGCCAGCTCCGCGGCGGTGTAGCTTCGCCGGATCGAGGTCAGCCCGTCCCGCCGGATATAGGAGCCGGTGAGCACCCAGGAACCGGCGAAGAACAGCGCGTAGGCGGCGGGGCTGCGGCGAATGTCGTTGTGGACCACGGTGCCACGGGACAACTGGGCCGACTCGGCCAGGAACGCTTCCAGCCCGTCAAGGTGGTGCAGGACATGGTTGGACACCACGAGGTCGTACCGGTTGCCCTCTTCGAGCAGCTCCGCACTGGCCGCCTGGCGGAACGTCACGTCCGCCGTCGCGTGGCGGGCGCGGGCGAACAGGATCGCCCGCGGATCCGGGTCAATGGCGGTGACCTCCAGACGCAGTCCGTCCCGGGCTGCCCAGCGGGCCAGCAGCACGGAAACGTCGCCCCCGCCGCACCCGATATCCAGCAGGGACGTGGCGGAGGCAGTGGACAGCCGGGGCCGGATCCGGGACCGATAGATGCCGCGCCAGCCGGCGATGGCACGGTTGACGAGCGCAAACTGGGCGTACGTGCGCTCCAGGCGGCCGGGGTCGCAGCCCGGCAGGTCCATTTCCTCGACGGCGTCTGACGCGCGGTCCCGCAGGAGGGCGGCCCGAAGGCGTTCCGGGCCCTGCTTCGCGCTGAACGGTTTCAGCGTGGCCGCTTTCAGACCCGCACCGCTACTGACGGCGCTGATTCGGCCGGTTCCGCTGATTGCGCCGCTGGCTCCTGCCGCGGAGCCGCGCCGGGCCGCGGGATAGCCAGCCGGGTGAAGAGCGCCGTCTCAACCGTCAGGCCCGGGCCGAAGGCCATGGAGCAGATCCGTTCCGCGCCGGGGCCGGCGTCGTCTGCGGCGTCGTCCGCTGCCGGCAGCTCGAGGATGTGCTTGAGGACGAAAAGGACGGTGGCGCTGCTCATGTTGCCGAAGTTCCGGAGGGTTTCGCGGGCCGGGACCAGCTGCTCGTCGCTGAGCTCCAGCCTGGACTGGACCTTGTCCAGAATGCTCCGGCCGCCCGGGTGGATGCCCCAGTGCTGGATCTCCCGGTAGGGGAGCCCCTGCAGCGAGCTGTCGCGGGACAGGAGCGGTTCGAGCGCGCCGATGATGTGGTCATCGATGATGTGCGGGACATAGTTGCCCAGCACCATCTCGAAGCCCTCGTCGCCGATGTTCCAGGCCATCGAGTCCTCCCCGACGGGCGTCAGGACGGTTTCGAAGTGGTCCAGCCGCAGCAGGGCAGATTCGCCAGGGATGTCCCGCGCGGTGATGATGGCCGCCGCGGCGCCGTCGGCGAACAAGGCCGATCCCATGATGGTGTCCGGATCATTGGAGGTCCGGACGTGAAGGGAGCAGAGTTCGGCGCAGACCACCAGCACCGTCGCATCCGGATCAGCCTCGCAGAAGGACTTCGCGGCCCGCAGCGCCGGGAAGGCTGCATAGCAGCCCATGAAGCCGAGGTGGTACCGCTGGACGGCCGGGTTGAGGCCGAGGGCACGGACAATCTTGTAGTCCGGGCCGGGATTGAAGAATCCGGTGCAGGAGACCGTGATCAGGTGGGTGATGTCCGGCGCATCGACACCCGGACAGGCCTCCAGGGCTTTTTGGGCGGCCTCAATGAAGAGCTTGGTCGCTTCCGTGGCGAAAATGCCGTTGCGGATTTTGGTGCTGGGGCTGAGCACCAAGCCGGTGGCGGGGTCGAAGAACTGGGGGTTTTCCGCCTGGCTGTCCGCCGTCAGTTCCTCCACCGCCGTGTGCCGGGTGTCGATGGCTGCGGAGTCAAAGCACGTGTTGACCAGCCGGGAACCGAGCCGGGTGAGGCCCGGCTGGGCGGCGAACACGGCCCTGGCCTCGGGCTGGACCAGGATGGTTGGCGGGACTGCAGTTTCCAGTGACCTCAGGTAGACCGTCATGGTTCATTCTCAGTGAGCCCGCCGCCAAAGACAATGGAAAGCCCGGAGATTCGGGGACACACCTCCGGGCTGGACAACTTCGGCACGACGTAGCACGATCGCACATGTGACCAGCAAACCCGACCGGGCGCAGCACTTGCGCGACCTCGCGCGGTTGCGCCGCGTCCGTGACCGAATGGACCGGGAGTACGCACAGCCGCTGGATGTCGAGGCCCTCGCCCGCGGCGCCCACATGTCCGCCGGGCACCTCAGCCGCGAGTTCCGGCTGGCGTACGGCGAGTCGCCGTATAGCTATCTCATGACGCGGCGCATCGAACGCGCGATGGCCCTGCTGCGCCGCGGCGACCTGAGCGTCACCGAGGTCTGCTTCACGGTCGGTTGCTCGTCGCTGGGCACGTTCAGCACCCGTTTCACCGAACTGGTTGGCGTGCCGCCCAGCGTCTACCGGCGCGAGGCTGCCCGTGCAACCGCAGGGATGCCCTCCTGCGTCGCGAAACAGGTCACCAGACCGGTCAGGAATCGAGAAGTGCCGGACCCCGAACCGCAACTAGCATGATTTTCATGGACATCAACATTCATGCGAGTTTCCTTCCACACAACGATCCCGACGCCGCCTTGGCCTTCTATCGGGACACCCTCGGCTTCGAGGTCCGCAACGACGTCGGCTACGGCGGGATGCGCTGGATCACGGTCGGCCCGGCCGGCCAGCCGGGCACATCAATCGTCCTGGAGCCGCCGGCCGCCGATCCCGGCGTCACGGACGAAGAGCGCCGCACCATCGACGAGATGATGGCCAAGGGCACCTATGCGCGAATCCTCCTGGCCACCAAGGACGTCGATGCCACCTTCGAGCGGCTGCAGGCCAACGGTGCCGAGGTGGTCCAGGAACCGACAGAGCAGGCCTACGGGGTGCGCGACTGTGCCTTCCGCGATCCCGCGGGCAACCTGATCCGCATCCAGCAGCCGCTCTGAGCTGTCCGACGGCCGGGACCGCCGGACCAGCTGCCAGCTGGTTAGATAGAGCCAGTCGACGACGACGGGGACCGTTTGGGGCTGCCCCGCCTTACAGATGGAGACACGATGAGCATTGCCACGAGCACGGACACGCAGTCGCCTGCGCTGCATGAAGCGGACAGCCACGATCTGATCCGCGTGCAGGGCGCACGGGAGAACAACCTCAAGGACATCAGCGTCGAGATCCCGAAGCGCCGCTTGACGGTGTTCACCGGTGTGTCCGGCTCCGGCAAGAGTTCGCTGGTGTTCGCCACCATCGCCGCTGAGTCGCAGCGGATGATCAACGAGACCTACAGCGCGTTTGTGCAGGGCTTCATGCCCAACCTGGCGCGGCCCGAGGTGGACCACCTCGAGGGGCTGACCACGGCGATCATCGTTGACCAGGAACGGATGGGCGCCAACCCCAGGTCCACGGTCGGCACCGCCACCGACGCGAACGCCATGCTCCGGATCCTCTTCAGCCGCCTGGGCGTGCCCCGCATCGGGCCACCTACCGCCTTCTCCTTCAACGTACCGACGCGCAAGGCGAGCGGCGTGATGAGTACCGAGAAAGCCGGCGGCCGGGTCGAGCGAAGCGTGGTGCGCGATGTGGTCTATCTGGGCGGCATGTGTGCGCGCTGCGAGGGCATGGGCTCGGTTTCCGACTTCGACCTCACCGCGTTGTACGACGACAGCAAGTCCCTCAGTGAGGGTGCGCTGACGATCCCCGGCTACAGCATGGACGGCTGGTACGGCCGGATCTTCAGCGGCGCCGGCTTCGACATGGACAAGCCGATCGCGAAGTTCACCAAGAAGGAAATGCACGACCTCCTCTACAAGGAGCCCACCAAGATCAAGGTCGAGGGCATCAATCTGACCTACGAGGGCGTGATCCCGAAGATCCAGAAGTCGATGCTGTCCAAGGACGTCGACGCCATGCAGCCGCATATCCGGGCCTTCGTGGAGCGCGCCATCACGTTCCAGACCTGCCCCGAGTGCGACGGCACCCGGCTGAGCCCGGAGGCCAGGTCAGCGAAGATCCACGGCAAGAACATCGCCGACCTGTGCGAGATGCAGATCAGCGACCTCGCCGCATGGATCCGCGAGCTCGACGAGCCTTCGGTCGCACCCCTGCTGAAAGGCCTGCAGCATCTGCTCGACTCGTTCGCCGAAATCGGGCTGGGTTACCTCTCGCTGGCCCGCCCGGCGGGCACCCTGTCCGGCGGAGAAGCCCAGCGCACCAAAATGATCCGGCACCTGGGCTCGTCCCTCACAGACATCACCTACGTCTTTGATGAGCCGACGATCGGCCTGCACCCGCATGACATCGAACGGATGAACCAGCTGCTGCTGCAGCTGCGGGACAAGGGCAACACCGTGCTCGTCGTCGAGCACAAGCCGGAAACCATCGCCATCGCCGACCACGTCATTGACCTTGGCCCCGGCGCCGGCACCGAGGGCGGCAGCGTCTGCTTCGAGGGAACGGTGGAGGGGTTGCGGGCCAGTGACACCATCACCGGCCGCCACCTCGATGACCGGGCCAAGGTCAAGGAATCGGTGCGAAAGCCCTCAGGCGCGATGGAGGTGCGGGGCGCGTCGACGCACAACCTCAAGGACGTCGACGTCGACGTTCCGCTCGGCGTGCTGTGCGTGGTCACAGGGGTCGCGGGTTCGGGCAAGAGCTCGCTGATCCAGGGCTCGGTGGCCGGCCGCGACGGTGTCGTGGTGATCGACCAGGGCGCCATCAAGGGATCCCGGCGCAGCAACCCTGCGACCTACACGGGCCTTCTCGAACCGATCCGCAAGGCGTTCGCCAAGGCCAACGGCGTCAAGCCGGCGCTGTTCAGCTCCAACTCAGAAGGTGCCTGCCCGACCTGCAACGGCGCGGGCGTCATCTTCACCGAACTCGGCGTTATGGCCACCGTCGAGTCCACCTGCGAGGACTGCGAGGGCAGGAGGTTCCAGGCGTCAGTCCTGGAATACAGGCTGGGCGGGCGCAACATCGCCGAAGTGCTGGCAATGTCCATGACCGAGGCCGAGGTGTTCTTCAGCGAAGGGGAGGCCCGCACCCCGGCGGCCCACAAGATCCTCGACCGGCTCGTCGACGTCGGGCTCGGCTACCTCACCCTCGGCCAGCCGCTCACCACGCTGTCCGGTGGCGAGCGGCAGCGCGTCAAGCTCGCCACCCAGATGGCGGAGAAGGGTGATGTCTACGTCCTTGACGAGCCCACTACCGGCCTGCACCTCGCCGACGTCCAGAACCTGCTGGGCCTCCTCGACCGCCTTGTGGACTCCGGCAAATCGGTCATCGTCATCGAGCACCACCAGGCGGTCATGGCGCATGCCGACTGGATCATCGACCTCGGTCCCGGCGCAGGGCACGACGGCGGCCGGATCGTTTTCGAGGGCACGCCCGGCAGCCTCGTCGCCGCCCGCTCCACCCTCACCGGCGAGCATCTGGCGGCCTATGTCGGTTCAGTGCCTGAACACAGCATCAAGTGAACGAGTGTGGTGAATCAGGGGACTAATCTGGGGACGTGGCAAGCATTCGGGACGCTCAAAAGCAGATGACCCGCCGGCTTTTTCTCGACAAAGGGCTGCAGCTTTTCGAGGAGAAGGGGTTCGCCGCCACCACAGTGGATGACATTTCCGCTGCCGTGGGCACCACCAGGGCAACCTTCTATGCGCATTTTCCGTTTTGACCCGCCCAGCCGCCGCGTCCGGTGCGCGCTGGCCTTCGGTGAGCTGGAGGTCTTTTCGCGGCGCTGGATGCGGCTCGGTTGGACCGTGGACCGCGACACTTGACTGGATCTGATGGTCGAGAACTGGTGTTTCCTGCTGGCTGAGTGAGCCGGCAACGCCAGGGCGCAGTCTGTTGGCTGCGCCCTGGCGTTCAGGAGCCCCACGGCATCAGTGCGCCTGGTCTTCCGCCGGCTGGCCCTCCGCCGGCTGGCGGGAGGTGAACGGCAGGACCAGCCTGGACTGGTGGGCGGCGTCGCGGTAGATCTTGTGGGTGACGGGCCGGCCCACCGGCAGGTGGAAGGCATCCGGCGGCAGCAGCGAATTGTGCTCGTCGGCGAGCGGCTCGCCGTTCGACAGCTCCACGGTTAGCTTGTGACCCGGCTTGAACGTGTTCGCGAACGGGTAGAGGCGCAGCACGTACTCTTCGATCGTTCCCGGTTCCACCGGCATGGAGCGGGTGTGCGGGTGGTACGGGTTGCCCTCGGTGGTCCGCCCGTCCAGCTCGCGGTGCGAGGCCTTGAGGTAGCCGCTGGTGATCAGCTGGCGCTTGCCGTTGGGAGCGTAGTCCCACAGGCGCAGGATGAAGTTCGTGTCCGGCTGGTCGATCTCCGCGAAGATGTGTGCGGCACCGGCGCCGATCAGCTCCGTGTCCTCCTCGAACGGCTCCGTGGACCAGCTCAGGATCTCCACCTTGTCCGTCACCGTCAGCGGAGCCTGGTAGAACCCGTCCGGGGCGGCGTACTCGGCCCCCATCAGCTCGGGCTCGGTCGACAGCTTGTGGCGCGGGCGCAGATAGAGGGACGTGTATTCGATGTCCTTCGGCGGCCACGCCTCCGCGGTCACCACCTCGCGGGAGCCCTCCACGAAGACACTCACGGCCGGCTCGTCCATGACGCCGTTGTCGATGCCCTTGATCCAGTAGTCGTACCACCGGAACATCTTGTCGTGCTCCTCGATGAAGGGGCGCGACTGCATCGGCGGGTAGGGGCCGATGTCCAGCTTCTTCGGGCCCTTCAGCTCCTTGAACAGCTCGATGGTGCCGTCCAGGGTCCAGCCGCGGCCCTGGTCCAGCTGCAGCCACACCGGGATATCGATGTTCGGGGCCAGCGTGACCGGGTTGCGCTCCTCGTACCAGTCCCCGTCGAGCTCGTTCATCACGATGTCGAACCAGGCCTCGTGGTTCTTCGGGTAGTTGAGGACATGGACCAGGTTCGGCCAGGCGGCGACGTCCGGGTCCGCAAGTCGCTTGGCGACGAGCTGCTTCAGCTCCTCCGGGGCGTACTTCTCGATCATGCGGGACTTGACGTTGTCGGTGAACGCCCAGCCGGAGTCGCCGCCGCGGCCCTCGCGGGCAGCGCGCGGCATGAACCACATGATGCCGCCATGGTAGGTGGTCTCGTAGAAGTCGTAGTGGCCGCCGGAGACAAAGATCGCCTTCAGGTGCGGCGGCCGCTCTGCGGCAGCCAGCACCTGCATGGAGCCGAAGTACGAGATGCCGACCATGCCGACGTTGCCGTCGCACCACGGCTGCTCGGCGACCCACTCGATGAAGTCGTAGGCGTCCTGGCCAAGCGACACGCCGCCGGCGTTGTAATTGCCGATATGTTCGCCGCCGGAGTGGCCCGAGCCGCGCAGGTCGCCGATGACGTGGACGTAGTCCTCCTTGACGATGCGGGCGATGTCGCCGGCCTCGATGCAGCCGTCCCACATCGGGCTGGGGCGCCGCTGTGGCGGGGTTGTGAGGGCCAGTGCTTGCAGTTCCTTGCCGTAAGGGCTCAGGGCCACCAGCGCGGGGCGCGGCTTGTCCTCGGTACCGTGATAGGCGTCCGCGGCGAGCTCGACGCCGTCCCGCATCGGGACCCGGAGGTCCTTGCGCACGGCGATCTTCTGCCCACCGGCGTCGATTGTCTGATACTCATTCATGATTGCGAGACTCCTCAGTTAAGACGTCTGGTTGAACTGCGTGAGATGGCCGTGCATCGTGGTGAAGAACGGGGACGGTTCCAGTGTGGGGTCCCCCGTGTAGCCGAGTTCTTCGGCCACCGGCGCGAAGGGGGAGTACACCGAATCGGACTCCCGCAGCCCCGCGCGAAGGTACCGGCGGGCGGCGTCGTCGATTCGGGCCTCGAGGTCCAGGCTTCCCTGCAGGGCATTCCGGGCCGCCTCACGGTCCAGTTCAACGCCGTACGGCACGCCGTCAGCACCCCGGTACGGGTGGCCCAGGTACAGGTGTTGCGGGCGGACGTCGTCGCGCAGGTACTGCAGGCTTGAGCGGTAGGCGGCCGGATCCTCGAAGCCGGGGAAGCCGTTGGCGGCCCCATGGATCTGCACGGCGTCGCCGACGAAGACCGACTGCTGGCCGTCAATGACGTAGGCGACGGACCCTGCCGTGTGGCCGGGGATGTGGTGGACCGTGACGGAAACGTCCCCGCCCAGGGAGAGGGTCTCGCCCCCCCGAACCAGCATGGTCGGCTCCATTTCGCCGGAGATGACATGGTTCGCTGCTTGTGTCTGCTCCTCGACGGCATGCGGATTGTAGATGTATTGCTGGCGCACGTCCATGTACTGGTCAACGTGCGCGCGCCGGGAGCGCAGCAGAGGTGCGTCGGCCTCGTGGATCACGACCTTCGCGCGCCGTCCGGTGAGCTCCCACAGGGCGCGTGCACCGCCGAGATGGTCGATGTGGCCGTGGGTCAGCAGGATCCAGCGGACGTCCTCGATCCGGCGGCCGATCGCCTCCAGTGCCGGCACCATGCCTTCGGCGGGCGAGGACGCGATTCCGGTGTCGACGATGGCGGGCTCGGGAGCGTCGATGAAGAAGCTGTAGAGTCCGAACCGGCCCCACGGCGAGACCAGGGGATGGACAGCGACTGGCTCCGTCATTGCCCGGCCCTCGCGTTCAGGAAGTCGCCTGTCTCCTCGAAGGCCCGGTAGAACTCCGGGATCCAGGAGAAGTGCTGGACAAAGCCGTGGTTGGCCCCCGCGTAGCGGCTGACCGAAGCGTCGACGCCGGCCTCCGCCAGTCGCTGGCCGTAGCGTTCGCCCTCATCGCGCAGGGGATCGTACTCGGCGGTGATGATGAGGGCCGCGGGCAGGCCTGCGAGGTCATCGCGCTTGATGGGGGAGACGAGTGGGTCCGCCGGGTCTGCACCGTTCTCAAGGTAGAAGGAGTTGAACGGTTTGAGGCCCGCCGTCTCCAGGCCGTATCCTTCGGCGTTCTCCCGCAGCGAGGCATAACGGTCGACGTCGAAGTCCAGGTCCAGGGACGGGTAGAAGAGGACCTGGTGCGTGATCCGGTCAAATCCGTCGTCGTGGGCTTTTGCGGCGACGGCGGCCGCGAAGTTGCCACCCGAACTGTCGCCGGCGATGGCGAGGTTCTTTCCGTCCCAGCCCAGGGTCGTACCCTGCTCGGCGGCCCAACGGACCACCCCGTAGCAGTCGTCGAGGCCGGCAGGGAAAGCAGCCTCAGGCGCCAGGCGGTAGCCCACCGAGATGACCTTGTAGCCGGTCTCCTTGGCCAGGGCCCGCGCGACGTGGTCGTGGGTGTCCAGACTGCCGAGGAAGAACGCCCCGCCGTGCAGGTACACCAGAAGCCCATACGCGTCAGCCACGGCCGCCGTGTAGATCCGTACGGGCACCTCGCCCGACGGCGTCACCGCAGTGGCGTCCTCGACAGAGTACAGCGGCAGGCGCTCCTCCAGTGGGGGAACCTGCGCGGCCTCGCCGGCGCGCATGGCCCCGGGGTTCAGCGGCGAACCGTCGGGGGCCGGCAGGGTGCTGAGGATCTTGGCGATTTCGGGATGGATGGTCATGGGATCAGGCTTTCGACTGTGCTGGTGCGTTGACGGTGGCGGGCTCCTGGGACGTGGGCTTTTGTCCCGGGAAGACATCATTGACCTCGTCCTCGGTCCACCCCTGACGCGAGATGCGCTGCAGCTCGTCCGTTACCGGCTTGCGGGTTGCCTGGAACAGGGCCAGTGCATCCTTGACCGAGCCGGCCTCCGCCAGGGCATCGGCGAGCGCGCCGGCATCCTCGATGGCCGAGTTGGCGCCCTGGCCCTGGTGGTGCAGCATCGAGTGGGCCGCATCGCCCATGAGCACGACGGAGTCCGTGTGCCAGGTATCAACCGGGTCGATGTCGTAAACGGCGCGGATGTTCACGGTGTCCATGTCGAGGCCGCGGGCGATGTTGACGATCCGCTCGTCGAAGCACTCCACCGTCGCCACGAGGTCGTCCTTCGTGATCGTGGGGGCCCAGGTGCTGTCCGGGCACAGTGCGGTGATGTCGAAGGACATCTGGTTGCGGTGGCGCAGCGGCAACAGGTAGACCTTCGTGCCCCGGCCCATGTACATCCGCAGGTTGTCGTCCACCACCATGCCGTGGGCGTCGTCGGCGGAGATCACTGCGCGGTAGGCGTGTTCGCCGGAAAACACCGGGCCCTTGTTGCTGAAGAGCTGCTCGCGCACCACGGACTTGATGCCGTCGGCGCCCACCACCAGGTCGGCCTCGACCGTCTTGCCGTTGGTGAACGTCAGGACGGAGCGGCCGCCTTTGTCCTCGATGGTCTCCAGCTTGTGGCCAAGGTGCACCATGCCCTCCGGCAGCACGCTCAGGAGGGCCTCGATGAAGTCGCCGCGGTGGATGAGGTGGGTCTGGGTCTGCTCGCGGAACTCCGGCCAGGTGTCCTTCATGATCGGGTCACCCGTGGCGCTGAGGATTTCGAAGTAGTCGCTCGGCGAGCTTACTTTCGCGATCGTGTCGAAGATGCCCCACTGGCTGAACCGGTGCATGGTGGCGGGGCGCAGCCCGATGCCGGCGCCGACCTCCCTCATCTGGGATGCCTGTTCGTACACGGTGACGTCGGCACCGAGCAGGCTCAGGGCCTTGGCCGCCGCTGCGCCGCCGTACCCCGCGCCGACGATGGCGATGGTGAGGTTCTTGATGTCTTCAGCCTTCATGGTTCATCTCTTTCTTGACTCTTTCTGGGCCCGGGCCATGTCTGGGGGAGCGGGCAAGCTGTGGTGGACTGTCCGGGATCAGGCGTGAAGCGACAGAAAATCGGCCGGGTTGTCCTCGAGCAGGAGTTTGAGGGTGGTGTCGTCGATGCCGGCCGCGCGCATGTCGGGGATCATGTCCTCGAAGATGTAGTTGATGGTGTGGCCCTTCACGCCCGGCCAGCCCAGCGGGCTGCAGTTCGCGTCGGCCGAGACGAGGAGCTTGTCCGCATAGCCCTTGTTCACCAGGTTGACGAAGTGCTGCATGCGTTCGGCG
The DNA here is from genome assembly GCF_056405215.1 of Arthrobacter sp. P1_H7. Classification (NCBI taxonomy): domain Bacteria; kingdom Bacillati; phylum Actinomycetota; class Actinomycetes; order Micrococcales; family Micrococcaceae; genus Arthrobacter; species Arthrobacter sp. P1_H7. Next base: position 56,314 of record NZ_JBFUCO010000011.1, read on the forward strand.
CGTTTGCGGCCCCAAAACGGCGGATCCGGCAGCTCGAGGTCGTAGCCGAAGGTGTCGAAGCCGATGCGGCCGCCCTGCTCGTAGATCCAATCGTGCGGGGTGATCGGAGCGTTCAGGCCGTCGTCGGCGTGGCCGAAGAGCACGCGGTCCAGCCCGAGGCCCTCTTCGTTGAAGATGGTCACCGCCGGTTCGGGGTCGATGGCCAGGTGGGTCAGGATGGGTGCTCCGGTGACGACGGCGGCGCGGGCCGCGGCCCGGTAAATGCGCTTGTCCAGGTCCGTCATGCGTCCGCCGCGGCTCACGCCGACCTTGATGACGCCTGCCTTGGCGCCCGTGTTGCCGATGCCGACGGTGATCTCGTGGATGAACACCTTCGTGAGGTAGTCCACGGTGGCGCGGGAGAAGTGCGGCAGGGCGGTGTCGCCGCCGACGAAGCCGGTGCAGGCAACGATGTGCACGCCCGTCTTCTGCGACAGGGACTTGTAGTAGTCGACGTCGCGGCCGTTGCAGATGCCCGTGGCGTCCACGAAGGTTCCGCCGCCGTATTCGCGGAACTTCCGCAGCTTTGGCACGGTTTCCTCGTAAGCCTGCTCCGGCGACTTCCACCACTTGGTGTCCAGTTCGGACCCGGGCATGCCGTAGCCGATGTGTTCGTGGACCGCCACGATTTCCAGTTCTTCGGCCGGGATGGTTCCCAGCACGGTGTTGACCTTGGTCATTCGTTCACCTCAGGGGTTCGAAAAGCTTGATGTGTGTGGGCCGACGCGTGCCTAGCGCACGGCCAGCAGATTGCGCGGGTTGTCCACGAGGATGCGCCGGGCGTCTTCTTCGCTCAGGCCGTGGGCCTTGAGGAACGGCACGAACGTCGTCAGGACGTGGCTGTAGGGCAGGTTGTACTCCGGCAGGCCCTTGGCAACGCCGATCGAGTTGCCCGACAGGATGATCCTGTCGGCATGGCCGGCCTTGACGAGCCCGAGCACCAGTTCGGCGCGATCGTGGTCGGTGAGGTAGTCCGGGTGGTCGTTCAGGCCCACGTGGTCGATGCCGACGAAGGCTCCCCGGCCGGCCACCGCGATGGCGGAGCCGGCGGCGTCCTTGCGGTCAAGGTCGCCGACGATCACCCGGTCGGCTCCGATCTGCTCGTCCAGGACGATGTCCAGATCGTGCAGGGCATCGGCGCCGAAGCGGATGGAGACCGGGACGCCGGTGTTCCTGGCGGCGCGGGCGGAGCCGCGGAACAAGCTTTCCTCAGTCGGGGTCATGCCGGCACGGTCGGCAACGGTCGCAACGATGCCGGCGGCGGCGCGGCGCTCGACCCGGGGAACCACCATCCCCTCAGTAACCTCCCTGCCGAAGAGATCGCCGAACTTTTCGGCCGGCCACGGGGTGGGCGGGTTGGTCTGCGGCGTCAGGAAGTATCCGCCGAGTTCTTCCTCCGGGCCCAGGCCCGTGGAGGCGACGATGTGGACGCCGGTGGAGCGGGACAACGCCTCGTAGAGCTTGAGGTCGCGGCCGTGGAACATGCCGGTGCTGTCGACGATCGTCTGGCCGCCGTGCGCGCGGAAGTCCCTGAGCTTGGCCGCCAGGGCCTCGAAGATCTCCGCCCGGTCCATGGAGATGTCCGGTGCGTACTGGGCGCCCGGGACCACCGACAGCAAGGCCTCATGGAGCGCGACAACGCCCAGTTCCGAGGCGGGGACGGGACCCAATACCGTATTGACGGTTTGCCCGGCGGAGGCGTGGAACGCGCCACCGCTATCGACGGGTGTGGTGTGACTCACTTGGCTTCTCCCTTGAAGATCGGGTGCTGAATGCAGGGGCGCCGCGGTGTCTGACCGTGCCGTAGCCCCGTTGCGGTGTAGTCAGCATCACATCATTCTTTACATCGTGTCAAGAAACTAGTCGAGGCGTAAGCACGGCAAGATTCGGAGTGTTCATGAAACCAACGTTTAGTAAATGTTCTTGACATCCTGTAAACCTTGACACCAAACTGTGGGGAGCGCCACATCCACCTCCGCCTGCCGGCTCTTGCTCCGGTAGGGCACTAGCCCTGGCGCTTCACCGGAGAATCGACCGGAAACAAAGGAGTTTCATCGATGAGTCAGACAATTTCGGTACCGAGCCGCAGCTCGGTTCGAGCCACCTTCATAGCCGCTTACAGCGCCGTCACGCTGGCCCAAATCACCAATGCACTGCCGGGCGCCCTCAACGGCACCTTTGCCGTGGAATTCCACACCTCGGGTGCGGGCCTGACCTGGATCGCAGGCATGTTCATGATGGGCATCGTGGTGTTTGAGCTCAGCTGGGGGCTCCTGGGCGACCTGTTCGGACGCAAGAAGCTGCTCTACGCGGGCGCTGTGGTCAGCGTCGTCGGCTCCGTGCTGGCAGCGCTGGCGTCCACCACCGAGATGATGATCGCGGCGCAGGCGGTGGGCGGCATCGGGGCGGGCATACTCTTCCCCATTTCGCTGTCCATGATCGCGGCCATCACCCCGGACCATCGCGCCCGGGCGAAGGTTATCGCCACCTGGGCGGGGTTTCTGTCCCTTGGTGCAGTGATCTCACCAATGCTGGCAGGCCTGACCGCACAAGCCTTCACCGTGGCGGGTCCCGCGGCGGGCGCGCCCAACGCCTTCAGTGGGTGGCGCGTTGCCTATTACATTGCCGCCGCGATCGCCGTCGCCGTCCTCATCGTCGCTGTCCGGGCGCAGGACTCCGCAGCAGCCGACGGACGCAAGTTGGACATCCCGGGCCAGATCACGCTCGCGCTTGGCCTGATCGCTGTCCTCTTCGCCACCGTGCAGGCGGTCGACGCCGGCTTCGGCAGCACCGAGGTGATCGCAAGCTACATCGCGGGCGGCATCCTCCTGGTCGCCTTCGTCATCATCGAAACACGCACCCGGCAGCCACTCATTCACCTGTCGCTGTTCAAGAACAGCGCCTACTCGATCACGGGTGTTGTTGCCGTCACCGGCATGTTCGCTTTCCTCGCGGTCTGCTACAGCACCAGCGTCGCCGTCGGCGGACTTGCCCTCGCCGAAGCCTGGAAGGTCGGCGTGCTGTTCGTCTTCATCCAGGGCCCGGCCTTCGCCTTCATCCCGGTGGTGGGCTGGCTCATCCACCATGTGGCCCCGCGCTGGGTGCTTACCGCGGGCTTCGCATTCATGGCCGTCTCCGCCTACTGGCTCACGACGTTCTCCCTGGGCACGCCGGAAGCCTTCGGCGGAACTCCCTGGACGGCCTTCATTCCGCCGCTCCTGCTGTTGGGCATCGGGTTCGCGCTCACGGTCGGCTCCATCACTGCCGTGGCCATCAACACCGTGCAGCCGCAGCACATCGGCATGGCCTCTGCCACGACCAACCTCCTGCGCGACCTCGGGTTCGCCCTGGGCCCTGTCATCGGCTCAGCCATCGCGTTCGGAGTCGGCGCCACCGTCTTCGCGGGACCCCTCGCAGGGATCCTCGGCGGGGCAGGGCTGCCGGCCGACGCCGTCGCAGGACTCTCGAACGTGCCGCCATTGGGTTACCTCTCAGGCTGGGATGGCGTCATTGCGCAGTTCTCCGGCCAGGCAACGGCCAGCGGCGCACCGGCCCAGGCCGTCGAAGGCATGGTCAAGGCCCTGACTTCCGCGCAGCAGCAGATCCAGGGCGTGGCCGGGACCTCCCTTGGCCAGGGCTTCCAGGCCGTGTACCTCGCCGCGGGCATCGCGGCGACCCTCTCCGCCATTCTTACCCTCTTCATCTCCGCACGTTCCTCGGCACCTACGCCGGACGCCATCGCGGAAACCACTGAAGCCAATGCCGAAGCGATCGTCTAAGCCAGACGGCCTCCGGCCCCGGGCCGACCATCTACCATCCACAAGGAGAACACCGTGACTGCACCCACCGAATCCGGCATCGACATCTGGGACGACGACGTCCTGGTCGACCCCTACCCCACCTACGCCGCGCTCCGCGAGCAGGCCGCAGTGGTCCACCTCCCCAAGAACGACCTCGACGTCCTGACACGCTACGACGTCATCCGCGACGCGCTCGGCGATCCGGAGACCTTCTCGTCCACCAGCATCGGCTTCAACCCCATGGTGAACGAGGCCCTGCAGGGCACCTCCCTCGCCTCCGACCCGCCCATTCACACGCAGCTCCGCGCCACGCTGTCACAGAACCTCACCCCCCGGGCGCTCCGCGGCCTGAAAGTAGTCATCGACGAAAAGGCGGACAAGCTCGTCGCCGAGCTCGCCGCCAGCGGCAGCTTCGAGGCCATCGATTCCCTGGCCCGGGCCTTCCCGATCGAAATCGTTGCCGACCTCATTGGCTTCAGCGGCCACGTCAAGGACAACATGCTGCGCTGGGGCCAGGCCGCGATGCAGGTCATCGGCCCGCTGAACCAGCGCACCCAGGAGAGCTTCCCGATCGCCGGCGAGCTCTACGGCTGGTGCTCGTCGGTCACCGCAGAAGACCTCACACCCGGCTCAATCGGCCGAGGTATTTTCGATGCCGAGACACGCGGCGACATTCCCCAGGGCTCTGCGGGGCACATCATCCACCAATACCTGGGAGCGGGCGTTGATACGACAATCGCGTCAATCGGGAACATCATTGCGCTGTTCGGCCGCCACCCGGAGCAGTTCGAACTGGTCCGGAAGAACCCGGAACTGGTCCCCGCAGCGTTCGCCGAAGTGCTGCGCTACTGGGCCCCGGTCCACATCTGGGGCCGCAAGGCAATGCGCGACGTGGAGATCGAGGGCGTCACGATTCCCGCGGGTGCCCAGGTGGGCATCCTCTTTGGCGCCGGCAACCGCGACCCGCGGCACTACGAGGATCCCGACACCTTCGACGTGATGCGGAACCCGGTGGACCACCTGTCCTTCGGCTACGGACCGCACGGCTGCGCCGGCCAGGGCCTGGCGAAACTGGAAGCGCATGCGATCATTGAGGCGCTTGCCCGCAGGGTGAAAACGCTGACGATCTCCGACGAGGTCCGGGAGCCGAGCAACATCACGCGAAGCCTCGAATCGCTCCAGGTCGCCAAGGTGGTGGCAGCATGAGGATCCACCTCGACCGGCCGCGCTGCGAGGGGCACGGCCTCTGCGAAGAAGCCGCGCCCCGGCTGATGCACCTCGACGATGACGGCGAGCTGGTACTCGACGTCCCGGACGTGGAAGGGGCTGACCTGGACGCCGCGAAGGCGGCGGTAAGGGTCTGCCCGGTTGCCGCACTGCGACTGGCCGCGGCATGACGATGCGAAAAATCGTGGTGGTCGGCAACGGCATCGCCGGACTCACGGCCTGCGACTCGCTGCGCTCGGCCGGCTTCGACGGTGAGCTCACTGTTGTGGGCGCGGAGCGCCACCAGCCCTACAGCCGGCCGGCCCTCTCCAAGGCGCTGCTGCACGCTGTCGAGGAGAACAGCGCCGACGGGAACGGTGACGGCGGACTCCAAGCGCATGTGCTCCCCGAGCCGACCCACGAAGCAACGGAGCTGCTCGGAGTCAGCGCCACGGGCCTGGACGTCGAGGCCCGGATTGTGCGCCTGGACGGGGGAGGGGAGCTGGCGTATGACGGCCTCGTCATCGCTTCGGGTTCCCGGGCAAAGCGACTCGATGCGGGTGCGCGAAAGACGCAAAAGAAGGGATCAGCGCCACCGCAACAGGACGGCCACCTCCGGGAACTCACCCTGCGCACCATCGAGGATGCGATCCTTCTTAAGGAACGCGTCGCGTCGCGCCCCTCGGTTATCGTGATCGGCGGCGGAGCACTGGGCATGGAGGTAGCGTCCGGTTGCGTGCACGTGGGCTGCGAGGTCACCCTCGTCGCCGACGTCAAGCCCCTGGCGCGTCAGCTCGGCGACCATCTGGCGGACATCTTCACCTCGGCCGCCATCCGGCGCGGACTGCGGGTGGTTGGCGGCGGGAAGGCCAGACTTGTCGAACACGGTGCCGGGGTGAAGGTGGTCCTGGCCAACGGCACCGAGCTGGAGGCTGATCTGGTGGTCACCGCCATCGGCGATGAGCCGAACACCGGCTGGCTCGCTGGCTCGAACCTCCTCATCGACGGACAGCTGCGGGTCGATTCGCGCGGCAGGCTCCGGCCGGACATCGTCGCCGCCGGCGACGTGGCGTCCTTCCCGACCCGCCGCGGGGTGGAACGGGTGCCCCTGTGGACCAGCGCCGTCGACCAGGCCAAGATCGCCGGCGTCGGTCTGCTCAGGGGTGACGCGGCGCCCGAGTTCGATTTCCAGCCGTACTTCTGGACGGAGGCATTCGGCCTCTCGCTCAAGTCGGTGGGCTTCGCGCCGGCCCTCGGGGCTCCCGACTACCGCGAGCCCGGCGGGGGTGCGGACTCGATGCTGCTTCGCTGGGACAACGCGGACGGTTCCGGCACCGCCGCGGCGATCAACTACCGGATCCCCGTCCCCAAGCTGCGCCGGTTGGCCGACGCCGGTCCGGCCGCGCTGCGTGCGGCGCACGCTCGCGCCTGACGCCGCGCAACACCGTTAGGATTGATCCATGTCGTCGTTGCGAGAAGCCCAGAAGCAGCTGACCCGCGACGTGATCGTCGAACGGGCGCTGGAACTCTTCACCGAGAAGGGCTACGCCGCTACGACGATCGATGAGATCGCCGCTGCGGCCGGTACCACCCGGGTGACTTTTTACGCCTACTACCCCACGCGCAGCGACCTGATGCGGGACTTCATGGCGCGCGTCAATGCCGTGCTGGACCGCGCGGACGGCCCCGACCGGGGATCGACGGCGGCCGACCTCGTCGACGTCGTCCGCGCAGGCGAGCTGCCGGGCATCCTGGCCTGGCTGGAGTCGCGGGCGGCGCTCTGGCCGGTTTTCCGCCCATACCTCGACGTGCTCGAGGAGGCCGCCGCCGTCGATCGCGAGGTGCGCGCCTTGGTCGAGGGATGGCATGAGGAGGTCATCTCCGACCTCGTGCGCGGAATGGAGCTGGCAGGGCGCTTCTCGGAGGAGACGCACCACATTCGCGGCACCCTTGCCTTCACCTCGCTCGACTACGTGGCCACGCTCTGGACACGACGGAAGTTTGAACCAAACCGCGAACACGCCCTCGAGGTGCTCGCCGACAACTGGTACCACCTGCTCTGCGACGAAGGCTAAGCCCGCCGTCGCAGAACGGACGCCTATGCTTATGGAATGGAAAGTATTGGCGCAGGCGAAGGGCTGGCGAAAGCCGTCGACCACCGGGCCCTGGCCGTCGCGGTGATTGACATTTCCTCCGACGTCCGGCGGAAATCGCACAATGACACCGGCGTCCGGCCGCTGTCCAACGGCGTGCTGGAAATCCTCCGGGTCATCGAAGGCCACCCCGGCATCACCGTCGCGGAAGTCGCCTCCCGTCTGGGCCGGCAGTTCAGCAACGTCAGCGTCCAGCTGCGTGAGCTGGTCGCGGCGGGGCTAGTCACCAGGATCCGCGACGCCGCCGACAAGCGCTTCGTCGCCCTCCATCCCACGGCGGAATCCCAGCGGATCAAGGCGCTCCTCGAGGGCGCGTGGGCGGAGGCGCTGGAGTCGGCCAGTTACCGGCTGCTGCCTGAAGAGCGCGAGCAAATTGCCGCGAGCCTGCCCGCCCTGCAGCGCCTCGCCTCGCTTCTCTCCGAACCCGAGTAGCGCACATCCCCCCTCGCAACGGTCCTGGCTTGCCGTCCTCGATAGTTATACTTTTATAAGTATTACTACTTTGGAGGATGGGACATGGGTATGGCAACACAGTTGGAAGAGGCAGTCGTCAGGCGGGGGAGCAGGCCAAGGAACCGCTGGTGGGCGCTGGTGTTCCTTGCCCTCGCGCAGTTCATGGTGGTGCTGGACGGCACGATCGTCAACCTGGCACTGCCGCGTCTCCAGCTCGAGATGGGCATCAGCGACTCGACGCGGTCCTGGGTGGTCACCGCCTACGCGCTGTCCTTCGGTGCCTTCCTGCTGCTCGGTGGCCGCATTGCAGACTTCTGGGGCCGCAAGCGCACGTTCATCGTGGCCGCCGTCGGCTTCGCCGTCGCGTCCCTGATCGGCGGCATCGCGCAGCAGCCCTGGGAACTGATCGGCGCCCGCGCGCTGCAGGGCGTGTTCGCTGCCCTGCTGGCCCCTGCTGCCTTGGCGCTCCTGACCGTCGCCTTTCCGGGAGGAAAAGACCGCGGCACGGCGTTTGCGATCTTCGGCTCCATCACCGGCGTCGGTGCCGCCGCCGGTGTCCTGCTGGGCGGGTTCCTGACCGAACACGTGAGCTGGCGCTGGTGCTTCTTCGTGAATGTGCCGATCGCCGCCATCGCCCTCTTCGGTGTGTGGTCACTGGTCAGTGAAAGCAAGGCCCAGGGCTCCACCAAGTACGACTGGCCCGGGGTCATTCTGGCAGCCCTCGGCCTGGGATCCCTTGTCTACGGCTTCACCAACGCGGAGCATGGCTGGGATGCACCCGAAGCCTGGGGCTTCATTGCCGCCGGCGTAGTTCTCATGGCACTCTTCGTCCTGGTCGAGACCAAAGTCAGGCACCCGCTCCTGCCGCTGCGCGTGGCCACCGAACGAAACCGCGCGGCCGCCTTCCTGGCGTCGTTCCTTTCCGGCGCTGTCCTCATTGGCGGCATCCTGTTCATCAACTTCTACATCCAGATCGTGCTGGGCTTCGCTCCGTTCCTCGCCGGGCTGGCTTCGCTGCCGATGACGGTCGCGGTCATCATCACGGCAGCGCTCGTCGCGAAGAACCTGCCGAAACTGGGGGCCAAGATCCCGACGGCCGTGGGGCCGGTCTTCATGGCGGCTGCGATGCTGTGGCTCACCCAGGTCAGCGCCGCGGGCAGCTACTTCGTCAACATGCTGCCCGCCGTGCTTCTCCTCGGCCTCGGGCTGGGCATGGTGTTCGTGCCCATGCAGAACCTTGCCCTGTTCGGCGTGGACAAGGATGACTCCGGCGTGGCCAGCGCGTTGGTCAACGCCTCACAGCAGATCGGCGGCGCCCTCGGCATCGCCCTGTTCAGCACCATCGCCGCAGCAGCCTCGGCCGGCGGCGTGACGCTGGCGGCCCTCTCTGCAGGCTATGCCATGGTGTTCCTCTGGGCCGCAGGCGTCGCGATCTTGATTGCCCCGGTTGCCCTGCTGCTCATCACCATCGACCGCAGGAAGTTCACCGGCACCGACGGCGACGCCCCAGTCGTCCACCTGGGCTGAGGCTGCCTTTGGCCTCGGCCCTGGCCGCAGGCCCGGACCGCGGACCGCGGTCCGGGGGCAGGGCTGCGGTCCGGGGGCAGGGCTGCGGTCCGGGGCCACTTTGGCGCGGACACGCCGTCAACCAGGGCTCCGGCGTCGAACATTGCCCGCAAAGGGCCCCCCGGGCGCAGGAAACCACATACGAAAGCGGAAGGCCCCCTCGCCGAGGGGGCCTTCCGCTCTTACGACCGTTTAGCTAGTGCTCAAATCCACTTCGGGGCGGCTGGGACCTTTCCGTCCAGGTCTGCGGTGCCGGGCCCGGTGGCGGTGACGCCGCTGTTGCCGCGGCCGGCGGCCCATTCGACGACGGCGGCCAGGGGGCCGGAGACCACGGTCGGGGTCGCCGACGCCGTGTCCCCGAACTTCAGGCCGCGGTCCGTGACCTTGACCACGAGGTCCTTGTCGGTGCCGCGGGTGTGCCAGACGCCCGTGATGTCCGTCAGCAGCCGTTCCAGCACGGGTGCCGGGATGTCGGCGAAGCTGGCGCCGTTGTCCAGGTCGACGGCGTGGATCCAGACTTCGCGGCTGCGCATCCAGACGGTTTCGGTGGCGGGCACTTCGCGGCCCTGGATGGTGCGGACCGTGTGGTGCCAGGCGTCCTGGGGCAGGTCCCGCCATTCGACGTTCAGGTGCACGGCGGAGTGGTCGAAGAGGTGCCGCAGCGCGATCGGGCTCAGCGTGGCGCCGAAGTCGATCTCGTGGTCCCGGACCGCGGTGGAGGCATACATCGGGGTCTCCACCCCGGTGGCGGCCCACTCGATGAGCCGGGCGATGGCCCGGGCGTTGTAGCCGATGTGCGCGGTGATGTGGCGGCGGGTCCAGCCCGGCAGCAGCGAGTCGCCGTCGAGCTCCGCGTCACTGAGCTCGTTGAGCTTGCGGGCGAAGAGCGCGGTGCCGCGCCGGGCCTGCAGCAGCGCCGCAAGCAGTTCCGGGTCCGTCGCCTGGTCGTGGCGGGCAACCATCAGGCTTCCTTGACCACGCGGTTCTTCAGCTGTCCGAGGCCCTCGATGGTGGTGACCAGGAGCTGGCCCTCCTGCAGGTAGCGCTTCGGGTCCTGCGCGTGGCCCACGCCGCCGGGGGTGCCGGTGGCAATGACGTCGCCCGGGTTCAGCGTGATGATGGTCGAGATGTAGGAGACCAGGAACTCGGGCGTGAAGACGACGTCGTTCGTGGGCGTCTGCTGCTGGATGTCGCCGTCGACCGCGGTGGTCATGAGGCCGCCGCTGAACTCGTCCTTGGTGACCAGGGCCGGGCCGAACGGGGTGGACTTCTCCCAGGTCTTGCCCTGCAGCCACTGGATGGTGCGGAACTGGTAGTCGCGCATGGACACGTCGTTGAGCACGGCGTACCCGGCGATGTGGTCGGCGGCGTCGGCCTCGCTGATCCGGCGGCCCTTCTTGCCGATCACGACGGCGAGTTCGGACTCCCAGTCGACCGTGTCGGATTCCTGCGGCAGGGCCAGGTCATCGTTCGGGCCGATCAGGGATTCCTGGTACTTGGCGAACAGGGTGGGGAACTCGGGGACTTCCCGGCCCATTTCCTTGATGTGGTTGCGGTAGTTGTGGCCCACGCAGATGATCTTGCCGGGGGAGGGGACCACCGGGGCGAGGTCCGCGCCGTCGGCCGGGTGCGTCGCGCCGTTCGCCGCCTTCGCCGTCGCCTCCCAGCCTTCTGAACGGAGGAGTTCTCCGACGTCGGCGAAGCCGTCGATCTCGGTCAGGGTGGTCCCGTCCTGGCGGACCGCCTTGGTGACTGTGTTCTCGCCGGCGGCGAGGCGGAGGGTGAGGAGTCTCATTACTTGTTGCGTCCTTCGCTGTAGGTGCGGTTGAAGTTCAGCTGTTCAAAAATGGGGGCGTCACTGAAGCGGAAGAGGTCAAACCCGGTTTCCGCCTGCAGGGACCACTGGGCCCAGGACGGGACGACGAACAGGTCGCCCTTCTCCAGGGTCCTGGTTTCGCCGTTGAGGACCACGGAGCCGGATCCTTCGAAGACCTGCCAGACGCTGGAGCCGACCTCGCGGAGGACTTGCGTGGTGGCGCCGGCGCGGAGGCGGTGGAATTCGGCCCGGATGGTCGGCATCACGTCCCCGCCCGTCGTCGGGTTGGTGTACCGGACCGCGGCGTGGCCCTGGGATACGGTGGCCGGGTGGCCCTCGTCCTCGAGCAGCAGTTGCTCGGCCAGCGCTCGGTCGGTGTACTCCCAGCGGTAGGCCGCGATCGGGGAGCTCGTCGTGTCATCCAGGCCCGAGAGCGGGCGCAGGCCCGGGTGGGCCCAGAGCCGTTCGGAGCGGGAGATGTCCGGGGTGGCCTCGTCCGTCACGCGTTCGGTGCCGAACTCGAAGAATCCGGCGTCGGCATAGTGCACGAACGGGATGTCCAACCCGTCGATCCAGGCCATCGGCTGATCAGTGTCGTTGTGGTGGCCGTGGAAGTTCCAGCCCGGGGTCAGCAGGAAATCGCCGCGGGACATCCGGACCGGGTCCCCGTTCACCACCGTCCAGACCCCTTCGCCCTCGACGACGAAGCGGAACGCGTTCTGCGAGTGCCGGTGCTCCGGCGCGGTCTCCCGGGCACCGAGGTACTGGATCGCCGCCCACAGCGTGGGCGTCGCATACGGGGTTCCTGCCAGGCCCGGGTTGGCCAGCGCAATCGCCCGGCGTTCCCCGCCCCGGCCCACGGGAACCAGATCCCCGGCACGGGCCGCCAGCGGATACAGGTCACTCCACCGCCAGACATGGGGGACCGCCTTCGGCGAGGGGACCATCGGCATCAGGTCCGCGATCTCGGTCCACAGCGGGATCAGGTTCTCCCGGTCAAAATCCCGGTACAGCTCCTTGAGCTGGGCAGCCTCTTCGGGCGTCGGCTCCGGCAACGCGTGGCTGGCAGCAACGGATTCATGAGTCGTGTTCTCGGCGCTGATGGACACGTGGGCCTCCTCGGTAGGTCAGAACTCTATTGGCGTAGTTCGACTCTACGGATGCCGGCGTGTGATCCCGAGCATATTCTGCTCAACAGAATTCCTCGCGCAGGGCGCCGGGTGCACTCAGTCCGGCTCGGCCGGGTTTGCGGCGATGTCGATCTCCAGCTGCCGACAGGTTTCCCGCAGGGCGGGGACGAGTCCGGCGTCGAACACCCGGCGGAAGCGGGTCGCGGGAGTGGCGACGGTGATCGCGCCGACGACGTGCCCGTGCCGGTTATGCAAGGCCATTCCGAGGGCGCTCACCCCCTCCTCCGTGCCCTCGAAATTGGCCGCGAAGCCGTTGCTGCGGATGGACTCAAGCTCGCGCAGGAATGCCGGGTACTCCGCTGCTGGAATGGTGTCCCCGCCAATTTCGGCATTGTTGCTGCGAAAGAGCTGGTCGATCATGTGCGATTCCAGTTCGGCAAGCATGGCCTTGCCGCCGGACGTCTTATTGGCAGGCATCACCGTTCCCTGCCGGTCACCAACACGCAACACGTTGTTCCCTTCCACAGTGGCCAGGAAGCGCACTTTCGTGCCCACCCGCACCATAAGGTTGACCGTCTCGTTGAGTTGCGCCGAGAGCAGTTCCATGTGCGGCTGCGCGAGGGTGCGGAGCATCCGGGTCCAGCTCAGCCCGGCGGGCCCGACGCCCATGGCCGGGCCGGGGACGTAGCGGCGGGTTTCGTCCTGGACAGCGAAGCCCCGGTAGACCAGCATCGCCAACAGGCGGTGGGCGGTGGAGGGGGCCACGCCCAGCTCGACGGCGGCGTCCTTAAGCCGGAGCGCGCCGCCGTCGCGGAGCAGCTGCAGGAGCTGCAACGCGTTGTCGACCGCCTCGATGGAATAGGTCGGCCGCTTCTGAACGGGCTTGCGGGCGGACTTTGCTGACGGGTTGTTCTGCACATCAGAATTGTATTGTGGTTCACCTGCGGCGGCTAGGACAGTGGTGGCATGAATCACACACCTTCCGCTGCAGCGCCGGAGCGGCCAACCCCGAGTCTTGACGGCTCGACCACCGCTGATGGGCCTGCATCGCGGTTCTCCAAAGGCTCGGCAATGGCCGTCCTCGTCTGCTGGCTCTTGGTGGTCTTCGATGGTTACGACCTGATCGTCTACGGCACGGTCCAGTCGTCCCTGATCTCTGAGACCGGCTGGGGCCTGAACAAGGCCACCGCCGGAACGATCGGCTCAATGGCCTTCGTCGGCATGATGATCGGGGCGATCTTCGCCGGTCGGATGGCTGACTCCTGGGGCCGCCGTCGCACCATCCTGGGGTGTGCCATCGTCTTTTCGATCTTCACGATCCTGTGCGCGTTCGCCCCCAGCGCCCCCGTCTTCGGTGCTCTGCGGCTCCTCGCCGGCATCGGGCTCGGCGGCCTGGTGCCCTCGGCCAATGCGCTCGTGGCTGAACTCGTCATGGCCAAGTGGCGGTCCACCGTCGCCACCCTGATGATGTCCGGCGTCCCGATCGGCGGATCCATCGCCGCCCTCGTCGGCATCCAGCTGATCCCCGCCTTCGGCTGGCAATCCATGTTCCTCGTGGCCGTGCTCGCACTGCTGATCGTGGTGCCACTCGGACTCAAATACCTCCCGGAAACCCTGGCACCTGTCAGCGCCACAGCCATGGCAGCCGGAAAGGACCATGCGGTCACGGAGCCGTCCGGTTTCAAATCCCTGCTCCGCGCCCCGTACCTGGGCGTCAGCGTGCTGTTCGCCCTGGCGACGATAGCCACCCTGTTTGCCTGGTACGGGCTGGGAACCTGGCTGCCTAACCTCATGCAGCTGGCCGGCTACAACCTCGGGTCCGCCCTGACCTTCGCCCTGGCCCTGAACCTGGGCGCGGTGGCCGGCTCAGTCATCACGGCCTGGGCCGGAACCCGCTTCGGTCCGATTCCGACGGCGATCGCCGCGGCCGCCGTCGCCGCCGGCGCGCTCGTGGTGCTGGTTACGGGACCGCCGGTCACCGTCGTCTATCTCATGCTGGTCCTCGCCGGCGTCGGCACCCACGGCACGCAGTGCCTCATCATCGCCGCCGTCGCGAGCCACTATCCCGGCCACCTGCGCGGTACCGCGCTGGGCTGGGCGCTGGGGACGGGCCGCATCGGCGCCGTGGCCGCCCCGCAGGTGGGCGGCCTCCTGCTGGCCGCCGGGCTGGGCGTCAATTCCAATTTCCTCGCCTTCGCCGGTGCAGCCGCCATCGCGGCGGTCCTTCTGGCCGCCGTCGGCCTCAAACTCAAGTCCAAAACCTCAATCCCTCACTCACTTACAGGAGCAAGCAATGTCTGAGCACGCCCCGTCCACCAGTTTCCTGTCCACCGACGGCCCGTCCACCGATGTCCTCGTCATCGGAGGGGGAATGGCCGGACTGGCCGGAGCCCTCGCGCTGCGGGAAAACGGCGCCAACGTCACCCTCGTGGAACGGGCCCCCGAATTCGGCGAGGTCGGCGCGGGGCTGCAGATGGCCCCCAACGCCTCCCGGGTCCTGAAGCGGTGGGGCCTGCTGGAGAAGGCCCTGGAGATTGGCGTCCAGCCCAAGCACCTGGTGTTCCGCGACGCCGTCACCGGCGAGGAGCTCACGCGCCAGAGCCTCGGCGGGGAATTCGAGGAACGCTACGGTGCGCCCTACGTGGTGATCCACCGCAGCGACCTGCACCGGGTCCTGCTCGAAGGCTGTGAAGCGGCGGGCGTGAAACTCGTCAACGATGTCATGGTCGAGAGCGTGGAGACCGTGAACGGCAGGGGAGTGGCCCGCACGGCCGCCGGTGTGGACTACGAGGCCGACGTCGTGATCGGGGCCGACGGGCTCAAGTCCACCCTGCGTCCGCTCGTGGCCGGCGACGAGCCGGTTCCCTCGGCCTACGTCGCCTACCGCGGCACCGTGCCGATCACCGAACACACACCCAAGGCAGACCTCGAGGACGTCATTGTCTACCTCGGACCGGACTGCCACCTCGTGCAGTACCCGCTGCGCAAGGGCGAGCTGCTGAACACCGTAGCCGTTTTCAAGTCCGCATCCTTCGAACGTGGCGAGGAGCAATACGGCGGAGTGGACGAGCTTGAGGCCGCGTACAAGGATTGCGTCCCCGCCGTCCAGGCTGCGCTGAAAAACCTGGGCACCAGCATGCGCTGGCCCATGTACGACCGCGATCCGATCGAAAACTGGGTGGCCGGCCGGATGGTGCTGATGGGCGACGCCGCGCACCCGATGCTGCAGTACCTGGCCCAGGGCGCCTGCCAGGCCCTCGAGGACGCAGCCGTGCTGCAGGACGTCAGCAACGGCACCGTGTTCACCGCAGACGGCGTCAACCCCGGCGCCTGGGACGGCGCGATCAAGGAGTTCAACAACCTCCGTGCCGGCCGCACCGCCAAGGTCCAGCGCACCGCCCGCGTCTGGGGCGAATCCTGGCACGTCTCCGGGCTGGCCCGGACGCTGCGCAACCTGCTCTTCAAGAGCCGGATGGACAACGACTTCCGCTACAACGACTGGCTGTACGGCCAGGACGGCGACGGCGTGCCGGCGGCCCGCGCGGCCCACTCGGGCGTGGCGGACAAGATTTCCGCCTGATCCGGGCGCTAGCGCTGTCCGGGCTCTCCCGGCGCCGGCGGATACGGCGGGTACGGCTGCTGTGCCGTCGGCGCGTGGGGCGGGTACTGACTCTGCGGGGGATACTGCCCCTGCTGGGGCGGGTAGGGCTGTCCCTGGGCGTAGGGGGACGGAGCCGGCCACTGGGGCTGCTGTACCGGGGCGAATTGCGGCTGCATGGGCGTCCGGGCGTAGGCGGCCTCCGCCCGTGACTTTGCCCGGGCCTCGACGGCCCGGGCTGAGAAGAACCGCTGATGCCCGAGATAGACGACCACGAAGAGGCCGACGGCGACGGAGAAGAACGCGACTGCGGTCACCCCGGAGGTCAGGCCCCGCATGAGGCCGTAGATGAGCGTCAGCAGGCCGCCGATTAGGAACCCTCCGGCGAACAGTGGCTTCCTCGATTCAGTCCAGATGCTGGCCCCCAGGATCACGAGAGCCGAGACGAGCGCCGCAATGGTGACGTTGCGGTTGTAGTCGTGCACCGCCGACTGATGGGCGTCGATGGCTGCCTGCCTGGCCGCGGCGTCGAGACCCACCAGCGACGACAGTTCAGGGGCTGGATAGAAGGTGGCGATGCCGAGGCCTACGAAGAGCACGATGATGATGCCCAGGCCGATCGAGTAGAGGACGCGCAAGGATTTTTCGGTCATACCCCTATCATGCGTAGGCAGTCAGGCCGGGGCGGGGAGGCGCGCCTCCCGGCGACAAACGGCGTCGTCCAGGGCGGGCTTTCCGCTTATTTCTTGATCTCGTAGCGCAGCAGTACCACGCCGTTTTCGAACGGCGTGGCCTCGACCAGCACCAGGTCCTGCCGATCCTCGAAAATGCGCGTTCCCTTGCCGCGTGACACCGGGCAGACCCGCATTTGGACTTCGTCGACAACGCCGGCATCCAGCAGGAAGTGCATGAGTTTCATGCTTCCCCACAGCCAGAGGTCCTTGCCCTCTTGCTCCTTGCTGGTCGAGGAGCTCCGCTGAACGACGCTCGGGGCATCGGCATCCCGATGTGAAGGTCCCCTGAATCGGTCGCATGGCACTTAATGGTGATGGGGGAGTAGCCGAGCGTCTCCGCGGTAGTGGCTACGAGCGCGGGTTAGGTGTTCGCGTGGACGGTTCCGAGCCGTGCAGCCCCCGTGTTGAAGACCCTGCCAAGGCGTTGCGTGGGGAACCGTTGGTGATTGTGTCGTCCGGGGAGACACCGGGGAAGTCGGGGATGGTCAGAACGGACCGCCGTTCGGGTCCTAAACCAGTGAATGCCGCCAAGGCGCGGAACAGCCGTAGCGGGAGCTTGCCGCCGGCAGCGTACTCGCCGTCGATGAGACAGTCGATGTGGTCGAAAGCTGCTGCAGCTCTGCCTCAGTGAAAGCGCGGCGCTGGATCGGCAAAGCATTGTCGGTCGGGCGCTCGGCAGTTTTCCACTCGAAGCTGATCTGACTCGGAATGTCCCTGAACGCACGTTCGGAAAACTGACTCAGCAATAGCCAGGATGCTTCAGCCAGGCAAAGAGCATCGTCCCAGCATTGCTGTGGGAACGCCGCGTCGTGATGCTGATCTGCCTTTCACCGGACCGCAATCCGACAGGAATTTCGTCGATGTCCACCGGACGTCATTGCCACAGAGAGTCATCTCATGCGGGAGTTTGGCAGCCACTCCACCTCCGGCTATTCAAGCGCCGATAATCAACATTATGTCAAGTAGAAGTAATTCAAGCGCAGAATCTGCAGATTAGGGCCCGGTGATCCACACTCCCCGGCTTCGACTGCCTGGACGCTGAAGTCCGCGCCGTTACAGGGATCTGATCCTGTTCTGCGGTTCGTCGGGCATCAGGCCGGGCTTGTAAACGGCCGGCACGATCCGGGGACGTGAAAGCCTGGTTCGCCGGTTCGTGGACCACACCGGGCATTTTCCGTGGGACTGGACCGTCGGCGATGCCGAAGAGTTCTTCGCCCACGAGCGCTCGATCCTGAATCTGGCGTTCGCCACCATCCGCGCCTACCAGACCCATCTGAAGGTGTTCTGCGACTTCCTGACCGGTCCGGACTATGACTGGGACCGGGTCTGCCTCCAGGGGTTCGGCCGCTCCCCCGCCCAGATCATCACCGAATTCAACCGAGCCCTGCTTCGATCTGGCCGACCTCGAAGTTGAACGGGTCCTGGCCGCGGGACGTAAGGCAATCGATCGCCGGAACCGGGAGCAGAGTTCGACGAATCTGATTCTCCGCCTGGGGGCGGCCTATCTGCCCCTGCCTATTTGGTCTTCGGGGTCTTCTGGGTCCAGGGGAAGACCTGCCGCGATACGCCGCCGGTCCTCCGGGTGGCCGCCACGCTCCTGCTGCTCTACGCTCAGCCCGTCGTGAACATCGCCGCGATGAAAACCACCGATGTGATCATCACCCCGACGGCCTGCACCTGTTACTCGGAGAAGGCGACCCCGCACCCGTCGCGGAGCCCTTCGCGTCGTTGCTCCTAGAACACGCGGCCTCACGTCCCAATATGCGCACCGGGACCCGGAACACTATTCGGTCTGGTGGTGATGGGAGCTGGAATTTTTATCTTCGCCATTTCACGGACCCTCAATGATCGCGCAGCGAGAATCCGGGCGGAGTGGTTTCAGCCAAGTCTGGACAGGCCGGCATTCAAACGGCGGAACGTCCGAATGGTGCGGCTCATGGCGGGATCGTGGGTCGCGCTCGGCATCGTCTGTGCCGTCGTTGGTCTAGTGTCAGGCCGCTGACCGCGGCGGCACATTGCCTAACTGCTAACCCACTCGACAGAATCGCCCTGCCCTTAGAGCGCCGAAGCGGACTCCGTGGCCGGGCGCAGATTAATTCGCAAACGAATATGCACTGTTACCAGTTAGGCGGTGATTGAAGCATCCGTTGCAATATCACCACCTCCTGAGCCTCCCCCTTCATTTTAGGCCAGGGATATTCCGCCGATCGGTGTTCCGGGCGGAAGAGTTCGGACCTGATTGTGAATCTGGCCAGCAATGTTCAGGGTCACGACGAAATCGCCTAACTCGACGTTGCTAAGTTCGGTCGGACCTCCGAGAACTGGTGGTATGCGAAAACCGTAGATCTCGGCCTCGCCCGGTTGGAGGCCCGCGTTCTCTGCCTGGTGGGCCAAACCGATCATGAGGTAGTCGTCTTGCCCCTCGCGCGAGTTCACTACCGCCCTCAGGTCACCCTCGCTCGACCACAGACGAGTAAGTTCGCCGGCAATGACGTCGAGGAACCAGAATCCGCTCTCCGTCTGAAAGAACACGTCACCGAACGGCGAAGTGAAAAGCGCACGCTTGTCGGCAAGATCGAGGAACGTCCAGGACTCGAGAGCATCGGCATAGAGAGCCGGCGGGAATCGACGAAGAGGTTGCATAACGTGACATTAGCGGAGACACTCGCTGCCCACGTGCGACATTCCCGGAAGTTGGGCGCTATTCGATATCAAATACGCCCGAACTTGATCGCAGTAGTGCCAGTGGGTGCTATTTAAGGACAAGTTAGATTGATGGCAAGTTTGTGAGCCACAAGGGGAAATCCGCTCGATTTAGAGCGCCAACAAGCCCTCCGCGAGTGACTTCCTGACTCGTGCCCGCCCTCCCCCGGCCGTTTCTGCGGGGAAGCCTCCGCTCTCGAACACCAGGTTGAGATACGACACAAAGGGCATTTCGGCCTCCGTGACGAAGACGCCGTCGATGCCACCGTCAGGGAGCCTGAACCCATACGAATCGGCGCCGCTCACGTTTGCCTTGTGTAACCGATCTGGCGCGGCAGGAAGCACGAATGAACCGACCTGCGGGTCATCTGATGCCTCTTCTTCCCACGCCTCGTACTCCGCGGCAAAGAACCCAGCCATGGATTCTTGAGGAAATCTCGTTCCCTCCAACTCGATGACCAACGGGTCCGCGTACGACGACTCGCTCCACTCCGGGTGGGTGCCAACCAGCCACACGTCACCGACGAGGCGGATCCAGGACGAAAGGGCAAGAGGGATAGGGCCGAACTCCGCTTCCAGCCAGGAAACCAGTCGCGGCGCCGCAGGTGTCGCCGGACGGAACGGAACGACCGGGACACGCAGCCCATCGTTGGAATGAAACCTAAATCCCTGCGACGTGAGGCGTTCGACGAGCACCTCAATGTTGGACCGCGCCCTAAGGGCCATCTGATCGCACACAGCCTGCGCCTCATCCCGCACAGCAGGATCACCGACGGCGGGTCCTAGACGTCGCAGTTCGGACCAGACACGCTCCCGGTCGCCTCTTCGGTATCGCTCGACCCAGTTTTCAGACCCCATGAAGAACGATTGTCCACCAACCCCCAACGCTTGCCGCGCATTCGGCAGCAAGACAATACGCCGACCACGAATACGCCGACGCAGCGCTAGAAATGGTCCGAACGCAGAATTTGCAGAATGGGGCTCGATAATATGCCCCGGTTTCGTCACCGAAGCCGGCACCGACGAAAACGTCGCCGCCCCTGTCTACATCGCCGGGTTCGGACCCGACAGGGGCGAACCGGTCAACACCCTGATCGCGGATCCGCCACCCGGCGCGCCGGTCCCCCCGATCCTTCCGCCCCAGGACGGGTTCCTCTTCCTGGACCGCGAGAAATCCGCCGCTTCTTTCGCGGCGGGCGTGCCGCCCGGGCAGGCGGCCTTCATGGCTGACTCGCCGGTCCCTGGGGCGTCGACCCCCTCCAGGGGGCAGTCACCCAGCCATTCTGGCGGGACCTGCCCAGCTGGCACCTGCTCACCATGGAAGACCGGATGATCCCGCCGGCCGCGCAACAAGCGATGTCGACCCGGGACGGTTGATCGGTCACCGAGGCCGCCACAAGCCGTGGCATCACTGATCAAGGACCCGAGTCAGGGCGGCTTCCCGTGGAAACTTGGGCTGGTCGGCGACATCGGTCAGTACGAGCACATCTGGCGCACGGCCTATGGGCGCGGTCCGGAGGGGATCATCGTGTCCTTGGCCGAGCGGATCGGCTGACCTGCCGTCACCCGCGCAAACCGGAGTCTTCCAGACCGGCTAGCATGCCTGCCGCATAGGTCTTGTCGGTGCCCCGCCGAGTGGTGACATGATGGGCGCATGAGCCGAGTCACGTGCGATCTGACCATCTCCCTCGACGGATTCCTCGCCGGTCCGAACCAAAGCATGACGGAACCCCTGGGTGAAGGCGGGGAGCTCCTGCACAGGTGGATGTTCGAGGAAGCCGAGTCCAACGCGGCCGAGCTGGAAGGCATCCTCGCGGCCGGCGCCTACATCATGGGCCGGAACATGTACGCCGGTCCCGGGGCATGGGATGAGCAATGGCGGGGATGGTGGGGAGAGGAACCGCCCTATCACGCACCTGTGTTCGTTCTCACCCATCACCCCCGCGAGCCCCTGGAGATGGAGGGCGGCACAACGTTCAACTTCGTGGCCGATGGGATCGAATCGGCGCTGGCCCAGGCGAGGAAGGCCGCTGGCAGCAAGGACGTGGCCATAGCCGGCGGAGCGCAGACCGCCCGACAATTCCTTTCGGCGGGGCTGATCGACGAGCTGCGGCTCCACATTGCGCCCATAGTCCTGGGCGCGGGCGAACGGCTGCTGGACGGCGTGACGGACCTGAAGCTTGAGCCGACGGACGTGAGCGGTTCCAGCCTCGTCACCCACGTGCGCTATCGGGTAATCCGCTGACAGACTGACCCTGAGTCCTCGGACGTTCACTCGGCGGACGCTGCGGCGCCGTCGCACGGGTAGTGGAGCAAAACGACGCCGTTGCCGAACGACCGCGTCCCCTTCAGCCTAAGGCTCATCCGGACATCCGCGGCCTCGAACAGCGGCCGGCCCTGCCCAGGACCACGGGATGGACGAGGATTGGCAATTCGTCGATCAGGCCGTGCCGCATGAAAGTGGAGGCCAAGTTCGTGCCGCTAAGGGCGATGTCGCCCCCGGGCTGCGCCTTCAGTTCCGCGTTTTGTTCAGGCACGACGTCGGAAATCACCGTCGTATTCCAGCCTGCCTGCGGGAGGGTCCCTCCGGCGATGGCCCTATTTGGAGTTGAGAGCGTAGCCGAAGTCTTTAAGGGTGTAAATTTTCCCGTCTAGATCAACACGCATGTAGCTCGGATGTGGAGCTTTCAGCCCGTTATAGGCCCACCCAAAAACCAGAAGAGCTTCTGTGGCGACTTCCTTCCAGCACCGCTTTTCGACTTCATCATCGAAGGTACGGTTAACCAAATGTTTCGTATTTCTGTGTGCCTTCGGTGCGCTGCCAAACGTTAGGAATCTATAAACGAAGTAGGGCAGCGCGGATTCGGCGTCAATGCCCTCCTCACGCGCCGTGGTGAAGGGGATGCTTCCCCCGGCGTGCACGAGACTGAAAACTTCGGTGAAGTAAGGCCCCCCAGCGACCAGCCACTTTAGGTAGACGTTGGCGTCCCTGTCGATGACACGGTGATCGCGGCCGTCTTTAGTTGCCTCGACTACAAACATGTCTGAATCTCCCCCCAGCTAGCAAATTGCCAGCATTTGAACCCCCGGCCAGAAACGGAGCCACGCTTATCACTGCTAGATATTCTTTCTGCCAGTACTCTAATCGGCAATTCTTGTCCATTCTTGTCCCCCGCAACTCACCCTTCTGGGGCTGAACCATTCCGTGCGCCTTTGTGGTCATAGGAACAACCCTGCCCTCACTCAGTTTCCGCTTCTTCCCTGACGCCTGCATGCTCCTTGCAGGGCGAGGCCCAGGGCAGCAGTCCGCGCCGCTGGGGGCTGACGCCAATCGCTGCGTCGCTTCGAGAGAGTGCCCGGGCGCCGGTTGGACGCCAGGGGCCCGTGTAGGTCCACTGAGTGTCTGCAATTGGGTAGAGTCCATCTTTTGTCGGCCCATCCGGCTACACTGAATGTATCGAACATATATTCGAATAAGGGTGTGTTGTGGGCGTTGTTGTCGGTCCCCGCGTGATAGACGCGGGCATGTCGTTGCTGTCGGTGCTGATCTCGCCGGTCCCCGTTGCGGCCGGGTACCCCTCGCCGGCGCAGGACTACTTTGATGGGCGGATCGATCTGAACGAGCACCTGATCAAGGACATCACCAGCACCTACGTCGTGCGGGTCTCCGGAGACTCGATGGAACGCGCCGGCATCAGCGATGGCGATGAACTGATCGTGAACAGGGCCCTGGAGCCCAAGGACGGGTCCGTAGTCATCGCCGTCCTGGACGGGGAATTGACCATCAAGCGGCTCCGGATCACGGTAGCCGGCGTCGTGCTGCAGGCGGAGAATCCGGCGTACCCGGACATCCGGGTGCCATCCTTGTCGGATCTGGTCATCTGGGGCGTCGCGACCCGCTGCCTGCACCATGTTTGAGGCACACGATGTCTAAGCCCGCCCCGATGCGGCGGATGCCGCAGATCGCGCACGTGGATGTGAACTGCTTCTACGCCTCGGCCGAGCGGGCATTCGACCCGTCCCTCGAAGGCCGGCCCGTCGTCGTCCTGTCCAACAACGACGGCTGCGCCGTCACCCGGTCCCCCGAAGCCAAGGCCCTCGGCATCGCCCTGGGTGAGCCCTGGTTCAAACTCGCCCCGCGGGCCAGGGAGTGGGGACTCGTCGCGCTGTCCAGCAACTACGAGCTCTATGGGGACATCAGCGCCCGGGTGATGGAACTGCTCGGCCGCTACAGCGCCTGGCTGGAGGTCTACAGCATCGACGAGGCCTTCCTCGGCGTCAAAGGCACCCCGACGGACCTGCTGACCCTGGGCCAGACCATGAAGGCAGCCGTGCGGCGCAACGTCGGGGTTCCGGTCTGCGTCGGGATCGCCGGGACCAAGACCCTGGCGAAACTGGCCAACAAATGGGCCAAGCACAACCCCGCCTTCGACGGGGTCTGCCACTGGGACTCCGTTCCCGCCGCCGCCCGGGAGGCGCTGATGCGCCGGCTGTCCGTGATCGAAATCTGGGGCGTCGCGACGCGGCTGACCAAACGCCTCAACGCCTTAGGGCTCCATTCCATCCTTGACCTGTCCCGGGCCGACCCGGTGATGATCCGGGACCGCTTCTCCGTGGTCATGATGCGCACCGTCCTGGAACTGCAGGGCACCCCATGCATCCCGATGGAGGAAGAACGGATCGGCCGGGACCAGCTCATCTTCTCGCGCTCCTTCGCCACCCCCATCACCACCGCCGCCGGCATGCGGCAGGTCATGAGCGTCTACGGCCAGCAGGCCTCGGCACGGCTGGCCAAACACGGCCTCCAGGCCAAGATCCTCACCGCCTTCGCCGGCACCTCGCACTTCAACCCGAACGACACTTCCTACCCGTCGGTGTGCGTGCCGCTGCCGATGCCCACCGCCGATCCCGTCCTGCTCACCAGGGCCGCCCACGCACTCCTCCCCCACATCCAGGAAGGCATCAAGTACGCCCGGGCAGGCATCATGGTCACCGACCTGCGGCCCACCGGCAACCAGGCACCGCTGGCCCTGTTCGAAAACCCGCACGAGGAACACCGCATCGGAACCCTCCTGGAAGACGTGACCCGCCGGTACGGGCGCGGCTCCATCGGACTCGGCCACGCCGGCATACGGGGCGGGCCGGACTGGACCATGAAACGGGACATGCTCTCCCCTCGCTACACCACCCACTGGGACGAACTCCCCCTCGTCAAAGCCGCCTAAGACCAACACACCCCCGCATCACCGCACCACGAAAGACCACCCCATGACCCTCAGCACCGAAACCCCCACACGAACCCTTGACCTTCAGGTCCGGCTCGACCCGGCAGGCAAGCCCCTCGCCATCCGGCACGAGGGTCGGATCTGGATTGTCGATCCCGCCACCGAGTCCCGGCACTGGATCGGCGACGACCCCCGGCAGGGCACCCGATGCACGGCCGCCGATGGCGGCGCCAGCCCGGCCGGCAGAGAATACTGGCGCGTCGAGGCCCGGCTGGGGTCGAATTCGGCGCTGCGCACCTTCACGCTGCGCCGGAATCCTCGCTCCGTCCAGTGGCTCCTGGCCGACATCAGCGACGGCGGCTAGGCAACGGTGGCACTGAACCGTCAGCCGATCAACGACCAGACCTGGGCAGGGATCAGAACAGAATTCACGCTGCCCTCCCTGGAACAGGTCCGCCGCCGGCTCGACCAACTGATGGACGACCCCGAGCCCGTAATGCAGCAGCTCGTCCGCGTCTTCATCGACGACGGCACGTTCTGCCCGGGATTCCAATTCATCGCCGGCGGCCACCTCCACCCGACCGTCGTCGACCTTTTCCAGCGCGCGCTCGAACTGAAGGTTCCGCACAACTACTTCACGGCCTGGATGGTCACCCCCTCGCGGGAACTCGGCGGGTCCCGCCCCGTTGACCTTCTGAAAGGCGACCCCGCTCCCCTGCTTCGCGCGCTGGAATCCCACCGCTGGAGTTAGGGCCGGCTCGCAATTGACGGGCAACGGTTCCGCTGATCATTCAGGCTCGGGGATGTCGTCGAGTCACAACGGGAATCGCAGTTGCCCTGCCGTTGGTAGTCTTTAGCCCACTATCCCTCTCCGCCCGACGTCACTTGAGGTGCCAACATGATTCCGTCGACTCCCACTCCGGGCACCGTCCTTCTTGCCGGCGCCACCGGCGATCTCGGCGGGCGTATCCTGCGGAATTTGGTCGCCCTGGGGGCCACCGTTCGGGTCCTCACACGGCCAGGGACCAGTACGGAGCGGATCGCGCAGCTCCGCGCCCCGGGCGTCGAGGTGATCCAGGCGGGCTACGACGATCCGGCGGGCCTCCGAAGGGCCTGCGCGGATGTTGACTGCGTAGTCTCCGCGATCAACGGTCTGGACAGCGCAATTTTCGACGCCCAATCGCGCTTGCTGGAGGCGGCGGCCGCGGTGGGCGTACCGCGCTTCATCCCTTCCGACTACTCCATCGACTACCGTGGAATCCGCCCCCGAAGCAACCGGAACTTGCAGTTCCGCCGAGACTTCGCACAGCGACTGGACGCCACCGAAATCCGGGCCACGTCCATCCTCAACGGCGCCTTCACCGACATGCTCTCCGGGCAAGCACCCATGATCCTGTTCTCCCGGCGCCGTGTGCTCTACTGGTCCGACCCCGACCAGGTGCTCGACTTCACCACGAAGGACGACACGGCCGCCTACACCGCCGCCGCAGCCCTCGACGAGCGGGCGCCCCGCGTCCTCCAGATCGCCGGAGACCGGGTCACGGCAAGGACCCTGGCAGCCACCATGTCCGAGCTGACCGGAACGCAATTCCGGCTCCTCTACGCGGGCAGCGTCGGTTCCTTGACTGCAATGAGCCGGGCAGTCAAAGCCCTCATGCCGGCCTCCGACGAGCCGTTCCCGCCGTGGCAGGGCATGCAGTACTTCGCCAGCATGTTCAGCGGCGACGCGACCCTGAACTACGTCAGCAACGACCGGTACGGCAGCCGGACGTGGACCACCGCCCGGGACGTCCTGGACCAGCACCAGCAGCAGAGCTCATCGGCCCCGGTCGCCTAGCCGGAGCCGGGGGCTTGTTGCACGGACAGCCCCGAACCCCTAGTGTTCGGATCATGGCCGCGCCCGGGGGACCCGCCCGTAATGGAATACGCACGACGCCGACACTGCTGTCCCTGGTGTGCCTCGCCGTCGTCGCGCTAACCGCGGCCTGCGCGTCTACTCCCCCACTTAGCACGTCGGCCGGCGAACAAACGGTCACCAAGCCGCCCGCCGCCACAGCCGCACCGTCGACGGCCGCCGGACTGTCGCCCGGCATGACCCTCGCCCCGGTTCCGCCAATTCCGCCAGCCCCCGGGCAGGGTATAGATGAATGTCTGCCACAGCGTGCCGATAACGCCGTGGCCAACGGAGCGCTGGAGTGCCAGTACTTCACATCGGGTTCCATGCTGCCCGCTTCTGTGCCCAGTGGTCCGGGCTTGAGCTCTGGCGATTACGCGATACGGTTCGGCAGCGTTGGCGGGGGCACGTTGATGACCGTGCGCATCCCCTGTGCTTCGTATGCGGTCAGGGTCAGCATTGCCGGCGAAACGATCACGCCGGAGCCGGGGACACTGGAAAGCTTTCTGGGCACCTGCAACTTCCCGTGGGACCAGGAACAGGCCCGGATGAAACGATACCTTCAGGCTCCGTTTCAGTTCGCACAGCGGGAGAATGGAATCGTGCTGCACAACCCGGAATGGGGAATCACCCTCTTCCGGACCCCCTACGAGACCTAAGGGAGCGGGGATGACGGACCGGAACCCACATCATCCCGAAGAGCGCTGCACCGTCGACACTTGAGGGATCCAGCAGCGCACCGTGTCGCGGTATTGCTGGAATTCTTCGCCGAACCGTCCCTGGAGGTCAGCCTCCTCGAGCGGCCTGACGGCGTAGTTCCACACCAGCGAGCCCACAACCGCGTAGGCAACGACGAGCCATGACTGCAGGATGAGGCCGATCGCGGCGCCCTGCACAATGCCCGCGACCGCCATCGGATTCCGAATCCAACGGTACGGACCGGCGATGACCAGGCGGTTGGGCATCGCCGACGGCAGCGGCGTGCCATCCCCCAGTGTCGACATCACTACCGCCGACCAGACGCCGAGTGAGCTGGCCAGCCCCAGAAGCGTGACACCGACAGGACCTGCAGCCGGTGGAAACGGGAACCCCACCGCCCAGCGCCGTTCGAGAACCACTATGACCCACGGAACCACCGCCAGGAAGAACCCCCAGAAGAGGACGATTTGGCCGAAGGTTGACGCCACGTGGATTGCAGCGGTCGGGCGGTTGCTGGCGGGGCGGAACGCGAACGGACCGCAGATGATCCACGCCGTCGGTACACGCCCCAGCAATACGAGGCAAAGGGCGATCAGCGAACCTGCGGTGGCTGCGCCCATGATTAGCACGCCCCAGCCGGCTTCCGAATTGATCGTGGCGTATACCGCCAGCGCGACGGTGACGACGCCGGTCCAGCCGGTACTCACCAGCGCGGCAGCCTTGACCCCGAATGCCGCCACGGCTGAGGCCAAGACAAACAGCGGAATGTCCAAGACCGCCACCGCGGCCGGGTCGAGGTTACCGAGGGTCGCCTCGCGCACACCAGGCGACACGAATACAGCGGCCCACCAGAAGAGACCGGCTACCGACTGCACGGCAAAGTGGGCGCGACCCCACCGAACCCAGGGCGTCACCGATTCAACCCAAACATCAGCAGTCCCTGTTGGCATCTCGATGGAAGTCTTCGACACCTACCAGTTCCAGGACTGGAGGCGCAGGTGTCGAAGACAATGTGGGCCTCAGCCTACCGGCACAGGGCGGGCGGCCGCGATGCGCTCGCGACCGCCCGCACGGGCCGGGTGTAGCCTGGGCTCAGCGCACCGACTTGCGTTCGTAGATCGCCATCGACCAGGCGTACCCGGCGACCACGATCACGACACACCACCCGATTGCCAGCACCGGGCTCCAGCCGAGCGGGTTGCCGAGCAGCAGCCCGCGGATGGCCTCGATGAACGGTGTGAACGGCTGGTACTGCGCAAACCACTGCAACCATTCCGGCATCGACTCGGTCGGCACAAAGCCGCTGCTGAGGAAGGGCAGGAAGGTCAGCACGAGGGGCAGGTTGCTGGCGGTCTCGGCAGACTTCGCCTGCATGCCCATGGCCACCCCGAGCCAGCTGATCGCGTACGCGATGAGCACGATCAGACCGGCGGCGGAGATCCATTCGACAAACCCGGCGGTCGGGCGGAAGCCGATCAGGAGGCCGACGCCGAGCACGAGCACGACGGCGATGATCGCCTGGATGGTATTGCCGAGCACGTGCCCGGCAAGCACCGCGGCCCGCGAGATCGCCATCGTCCGGAACCGCGCGGTGATGCCCTCGGTCATGTCCATGGACACGGTCGTCGCGATGCCGCCGGCGCTGCCGGCGATGGTCAACAACAAAATGCCCGGCATGATGTAGGCGACATACGCCTCCCGCCCGCCGGCCGGATCCGCGCCGGGCAGGCCGGCCCCGAGCGTGCCGCCGAACACGAACACGAAAAACAGCAGCAGGACTACCGGCCCCACGATGGTGAAGACCGACAGGCCCGGGTAGCGCAGCATGTGCAGCAGGTTGCGGCGCAGCATCGTGACCGAGTCGGCAAGGACGTGTGATTGCTGGCGTGTGCCCGGGGCCGTCTGGCGCTTGGCGGTGATGGTAGTCATGATTCGGTTCCCTTCGTCTCGACCCGGCCGGTCAGCGCGAAGAACACGTCATCGAGGTCCGGGGTGTGGATGCTGAGGCCGTCGACCTCCAGGTTGGCCGTGTCGAGGCGGTCCAGCACGGTGCGCAGCGCGCCGACACCGCCGTCGCTCGGCACGGTGAGCGAGAGCCCGGCATCGTCGCGGGCGGACTCGCCGAGCAGCCGGGAGGCGGCGTCGAGCCGCGCGGCATCGGCAAACCGGAGCCGGATGTGTCCGCCGGGCACCAGACGCTTGAGCTCGTCTGGCGTCCCCTCGGCGACGAGTCGGCCGCCGTCGAGCACCGCAATGCGGTCCGCGAGTTCGTCCGCCTCGTCCAGGTACTGGGTGGTGAGCAGCACGGTGGTGCCGTCCGCCACCAGGCTGCGGACGATGTCCCACATGGTGTGGCGACTGCGCGGGTCCAGGCCCGTGGTGGGCTCGTCGAGGAAGATGACGCTGGGCGCCGAGACGAGGGTCATGGCGAGGTCGAGGCGGCGCTGCATCCCACCCGAGTAGGTGGCGAGCGGCTTGCGGGCGGCCTCGACGAGGTCGAACTGCTCGAGCAGCTCGGCCACCCGGGTCTTGGAGCGTTTCGCCCCGAGATGGCGCAGCCGGGCCATCAACAGGAGGTTCTCCTCGCCGGTGAGCAGCTTATCGACGGCGGAGAACTGGCCGGTCAGGCCGATCTCGGCGCGGACGCCGTCGGGGTCGCGCACGACGTCGCGCCCGTTCACGAGTGCCGTGCCGCCGTCGGGCCGCACCAGGGTGGACAGGATGTGCACGGTCGTCGTCTTGCCGGCGCCGTTCGGGCCGAGCAGTGCGGTGACGGTGCCCGCGCCCACGGTGAGGTCGACGTCGTCGAGCACGGCCTTTGCGTCGTAGGACTTCCGCAGCCCGCGGACTTCGATTGCTGGCGTGTTCATGTGCTTCGTTCCCTTCTGTTGGTGGCCCGGAGTCAGTGGGCGCGCTGGATGCTGATGTCACCGTGCTGGGTGCGGGCACGCACTGCGACGGTCTGTTCGGACGCGCCGGGAGCACGGTCGCTGTCGAGCTGGTTGCGGACGTGCCCCTCCTTTGAGGACAGGTCGAGCCAGGCGGGAACGCCGGGCCGCACGCCGATGGTGACCTGGCCGAAGCCGCTCTCGACCTGGATGGAACCACTCGAAACCTCTGCGAGCTGGATGCTGCCGTAGGCGGTCTTCGCCGCGACGGAGCCGAGTGCCTTCGTGATCTCGAGGTCGCCGTAGGAGAGCTTCGCTTCAAGGTCGCCGCCGGACTCGCCGATCAGGATGGTGCCGTGCGAGGCCTTGAGGATCGCGTCGCCGGTGACCTTGCCGATCCGGATCTGACCGTGGTCGGCCGTGATCTCGATCCCGCCCTCGGCGGTGCCCAGGGTGGCGTTGCCGTGCGAGGCGCGCAGCCACAGGTCGCCGGTGGAGTCGAGATCCACGCGGCCCATCGAACTCTTGATCCGGGTTGCGCCGAGGCGTCCGACGGTGCGCACGCCGCCGACCCCGATTTCGGCGGTGAGCCGCGACCCGGCCGGCAGCTCGACCTTCACATCGACCGACTCGGTTGGTCCGATCCAGCTGATGCGGGGCCGTGGGCCGGTGATGATGAGCCGCTGGCCGTCGACGTCGACCCTGGTCTCTTCCGCGCCCCGGCGGTCGACCGCCTTCGCGGGGTTGGTCGGCGAGACGGTCACGACCGTGTCGTCGCGGTCAGTGGCGATGATTTCGATCGCGCCGACCTGCAGTTTGATGGCGAGGTCGATGGGGGTGGGGGTGTCGTAGGTGGGCATGCTGGCGCCTTCCTTTTGGGTGTGTTTGATCGACCCCGCGGGTCCGCGTGGTTGGTGGGTGGTGGGGTGAGCGGGCTAGCGGGCTATCTGGCTAGCGGGCCCAGCCGGCGAAGTTGTCGCCGGTGCGCAGCGTGCGCTGCGCGGATCGTCGTTGCTTGGGCTGCAGGGCGGCTGCAACTGCACGGACCAGCCAGGTGTTGACGGACAGGCCGTCAGCAGCCGCGGCCTCGTCCACCCGCGTCTTGAGGGCATCCGGCAGGCGGAGCGTCGTGCGGGAGGTGCTCGCGTCGTCGAGGTCGAGCGGTGCGGCGGGCCGCTCGTCGCTGTCAGATTCCGTGTTCGGCTGGGTCACCACGAACTCGACGTCGCGTCCGCGCAGCCGCATGTCAACCGATCCGGGTGCGAGGTCGCGGGTGATCTCGCCGACTGCGGCCGACAGAACGTCGAGGAGCACGAGCCGGGTCGCGGCGTCCAGACCGGCGGCGAGCCGCTCGGCGACGGCGCGGGTGTCCTCCGTGCCGTTCTCCGCGGCATCGACTAACTGCCGCTGTAGATCGTTGACGTATTGTCCGAGTTCCATGCCACCATAGTGACACCACGGTGGTGTCACGTCAAGCGTTTATGGTGTCACCGATGACGCGCAGGTTTATGTGGCGGCTGAATTCGGGTCAACAGCCCTTACTCTGCCGCCGCTGTGGCGTCCTGTCGTTTCACCATCTCGGTGATCCAGATCGGCGCGAACGGCGAGGTGCAGTTCGGGGGCGTCGGGTAATCCTTGAGCACCTCCAGGCGCTCGCCGATGCCGATGGCGCGGGCGCGGTGTGCGGGGTGCTCAATCCCGATCTGGGCCAGGCAGTGGTTCATCGCCCACTGCAAGCGGTCCGGGGCGTACTTCATCTGCGCCTCGATGGTGTCGAGCAGTCCTGGCAGGCAGAGGCCCTCCGGCTTCTTCGCCACGCGGTCGGTGGTCAGCGCCCACCCGGCACTTGCGACCACCGGGTCCGGATCGGCGAACCAGGCCACGCGCAGCTCCTCGGCATGCGGGGTTTTCTTCACCACATAGTTGACGAGCCAGTCCTGCACCTTGGGAGTGTCCGCCTGGCGCAACATGACGTCCAACTCATCACGATCAAACGCCTTCGGGCGGCAGATCAGGAGCGCCAGAAGCCGCGCCGCGGTATCACCGGTCCCCCACAGCTCACGCGCCAGCTCCTGCTGGGTCTTCAGCCGCTTGGCAAACGCCCGCAGCTTGCCAAGGTTCACCCCGTGGTCGTCGCCATGCTTGACGTTTACCTCGCGGATCCTCGGGTCCTCGAGGTCGGCCAGGCCGGCCATCACCTCGGCCACCGTCGTCCCGGTTTCCGTCGTCCCGGTTTCCGTCGTCTGGGCCACCTCAGCCTCCTGTCCGTTGCTTGTGCGATTCAGCATACGACGGCGGTTCGACCGCGCGCGGCACTGACCACACGCTGCAGCCTAAAGCCGCAGCCCTAAACGGCAGCCATGACCCGCTCGCCGTTGAAGTACTCGAGCTGCCAGCCGTCGACGGCATGGTGGTGGGCCAGGTTGAGCACGGCGTTGTCGATGCTTTCCAGGGTGCGGCCGACGGCGCGGCTGAGACTCACGCGCAGGAGCGTGCCGTGGGCGACGGCCAGGACGCGGCGGCCGCGGAACTCCTCGGCCAGTGCCTCCAGCGCGGCCAGCCCGCGGCCGGCGGCCTCGTCCTCGCTTTCTGCGCCGCGGAACCCATTGGGGATGCGCAGAGCTTCCAGTTCAGGACCGGCCTGGAGGCCCTCCGCGGGTCCGAAGTTGCGCTCGGTGAGTTCCGGCACGCGCCGGGCCACGCTGAGCCCAAGCCCTGCGGCGATGAGGTCGGCGGTTTCCGCGGCACGGCTCAGCGGTGAGGACACGATCGCGTCCCATTCATAGCCGGACAGGACGGCGACGGCGTCGCGCGCCTGACCGCGGCCGACGTCGTTCAGTGGAATATCGGTGGCTCCCTGCAGCCGGCGCTGCGCATTCCAGTCCGTCTGGCCATGGCGGACGAGGGCAAACGTCGTAGAGGTCATGCCCTCCATTCTGCCCTGACCGCTGTCATTCCAGAGATTCGGCGTCGTGATCGAGCACGACGGCGGAGCGTCCGGAGTTCCCCCGCAGCCGACGGCGGAAGTCGACGTGGGCTTAGCCTGTGGCGCCCGACTGTGCGGCGTAGGCAGTGGCCCGGTCGCGGACATGGTCCACGTACGGATCAGACTGGTTGTAGGAGTAGATGGCGTCGGCCCAGCCCGCGGCGGTGGTGAGGTCACCGCCGTGGGCGCAGAGGTACGAGGCGGCACTTAGCGCGGCGTCGTCGATGTTGAACGGGTCGGCTGTCCCGTCGCCGTTCCCGTCCCGCCCTGCGAGTTGCCAGGTAGAGGGAATGAACTGCATGGGTCCGACGGCGTGGTCCCAGCTGGCGTCGCCGTCCAGGGCGCCGGCGTCTGTATCAGGGATCGCGGCGAAGCCGTCGCCGTTGAGGCTCGGGCCGACAATTGGCCCGCTCACCTGACCTGTGGCGGTCAGGCTGCCGCCGCCGTAGGTTCCGTGGCCGGATTCGACGAAGCCCACCGCCGCCACCGTATTCCAACCGATTCCGCACGTCGGAGCGACTTCGTTGGCCGCACCGGCCGCAGCGACGTACGCCTGGAGGGCCCGGGCAGGGATGCCGGTCTGCGCGGAGGCGTGGCTGAGCCACTCGGCGTCCGTGCTCCTGGTGATGTTGATGGCGGAGGTGATGCCGGCGGACAGAGATTCGAGTTTCGCCTCCGCCCGCGGTGGCGCGGGCAGGGCCACACGGGTCTCCGCGCCGGAGAATCGGAAGGCCCAAAACAAGAACCCGGTGATGACGCAAAATATGAACAGGCCAAGCACGGCAAGGCGTTTCAGACGGAGCATGGACTAAGCGGGCCGGCCGTGGACCATGCGAACCCCCCTATCCGGCGCCGGCACGGGAAACCGCGCCGGCGCCGGTCACGCGGGAGGCCATGGCCCTAGCCAACACACTCGACGCAGTAAGCGTGGCCGTTCTTTTCGCGTGCAACCTGGGACCGGTGCCGGACCAGGAAGCAGGAGTAGCAGGTGAATTCGTCCTGCGCCTGCGGGATGACCTGCACGACGAGTTCCTCGGCGACAATTTCCCCGCCGGGGCTGATCGCATCGTCAAAAGCGTCAGCTTCATCCAGCTCACGGACAACGCTGCGGGCATCCGGGGCGTTGGCGGACTGCAGCGCCTGCAGCGAATTATCCTGCGACTCCTTGACGTCGGATCGGACTTCGTCGTAATCGGTTGCCACGGGGGTGACTCTCATTCCTGTGTTTAGTTCTGACGGGAAGCCAACGTACACCATTGCGCGCGTCAGTGCCTCATGTGAACCAAGTCCTTCAGGCCGAGCGGAGTCGCGGGACCGCTTCGACGCAGCGGACGGGGAAGCTCTTGCCGTCCGGGCGGACCGGTCTGTCCGGGCGGAACAGCAGGTCGAACAAAGGCGTGTCCGCCGCTGCCGTAAAGCAACTGTCAGACGGTGACGGTCCGGCCGGTGAACGCGATCAGGCGCTCCAGGCTGCTCGCGGTCTCCGCGACCGGCTGGGCAGCGGCGAAGCTGCCGCTGGCGCGGACCTGATCCGAGATGGTCACCAGGGCCAGGGCCTCAACGTGATCCGTGACGACGTCGGAGACGACGAGTTCCTGGCCGGTGGCCTTCGCGAAGTCCCACGCGTGGACGAGCAGCTCGAGGTTGATGATCCCGGCGACGACGGTCGCGGGCAGCTCGGCGAAGCCCATGTCGATGGTGCCTTCGACGCCGCGGCGGCCGAACGCCTCCAGGGTGGCCTGCGCGAGTCCGGCGATGCGAACTTCCGGGCCTGCCCCGGCGTCGTCGCTCACGTCCGCGCCCAGCGCTCCGCCGACATGCTTCAGCGAACCGGCCAGGTGCTCCAGCAATTCGTGGGCGGTGAAATTTTCGCACGGAGTGGCTTTCTCACGGTCCTCCGGGGTGAGCTTGCGCAGCACGCCCAGGAGCACGGCGAGCGATGCCTCAGCCGAGCTGATGTGATCGATCGAGTCCGGGGCCGCCGACCATTCGTCCGGACCGGCGCCGGCCGGGGAGGAGGTCTCGGCGATCAGGCGGTCCAGATAGTGGTTCCAGCCTTCGGCATGTGCCGCGGCCTGTTCGGCGTTGAGGCCGGCATGGACCAGGCGGAGTGTGGTGCCCTCGGCGTTGGGCTCCAGCGTGATCGTCACTGTGGACGCGCCCGGCGCCAGGTCCATTCCGGACTCCCAGCCCCAGGTGAAGACGATGCGCTTGCCGGGCTCGATCTCTTGGAACGTGCCGGCGGCGTGGTGGCCGGGAGTGACGGTCCATCGGTATTCGCCGCCAATGCGAAGGTCGACGCGGGCCGCCACCGTTTGCCAGCGGCGCAGACGTTCCGGCTCGGTGATGAGCGCAAAGGCCTCGTCGGCGCCGACGGGCAGGTGAATGGTTTTCTCGAACGTCATGAGAATGGTCCTTTGTTTTGAGGCGAACTATCTGAATTGGGCGTGTGATGTTGCGGAGGCCCGTGACGCTGGGCGGCAAGTGCGGCCGCATCCGATGCCAGCAGATCCAGTTCGTCGGTCCAGAACTGTTCGACAAGTTCACGCAGCCGGCCCATGCCCGCTGGGTCGAGTCGGTAGTACCTGTTCCGGCCCTCTTTGCGGGCTGATACCAGGCCGGCCTGTTCCAGCAACAGCAGGTGCTGGGACACCGCGGAGCGGCTGACCGTGAAATGGGCGGCCAGCTCCCCGACCGCCTGTTCGCGGCTGGCGAGAAGATGCAGCAGGCGTCGACGGTTCGGCTCCGCAGCGATCTCCAAGGCATCCAACACAAATAATACGTTAGTGGCCGCTAACGCATGCCGCAAGTGCTCAGCGGACGAAGGGGTCAGTGATCGCAAATCGCCGCTCCTGGGGGCCGCGGCCTGGGAATGGCGCAGCTGTTTTCGGAGCGGCTTCTCAGGACGCTAGGGCGCGAGCCGGGTCAGACGCCGTCAACGAAGGCGGGGAATCCCAGGGTGCAGCGGCTAGAGGCCCCGGTGGTGCTCAATGAGCCATCGCGCCATCTGCTGGGCGCGCTTAGAGGCCAGCGCGTCCCCCTCGGTGGCGGAAATGATGGAGCCCTTCATCAGGATGTGCCAGGACCGGGCAAATTCCTCGGGGCGGTCCAGCCCGGCCTCCTCGGCCAGGGCCTGGATATGCCCGCGGATACGGCTGAGGTAATCGATACTCGCCTTGCCCAGCGGGTGCCCGGCGCCCATCTCCAGCAGCACGTTGATAAACGAGCACGCCTCGAAATCCTCGCGCTGGAACCAGTCCCCGAACACGTCAAAGACGGCGAGCAGCCTCTCCTCGGGGGTGTTGCCCCGCCGGCTGGCCTCGGCCACGATCAGGTCAACGGTCCACACCTGGTCGCGGAGTTCCAGGAAGGCCAGCACCAGGGCGTCCTTGGACGGAAAGTGCCGGTAGAAGGTTGCCTTGGAGACCCCTGAACTGCTGATCAGCTCATTGACCCCTACTCCGCGGATGCCGCGGCGGGAGAACAACTCGTAGGCGGTGGCGAGAATACGGTCCACCGGCTCGTCGCGTCCGGCCATGGCTGTGGCGGGCAGCAGCGTAGGACCCTCGGCGTCGTTGACAGTCATGATAAAAAAATTTTACACCGGACCGAGGCGTACAGACCGGTCTGCCTCGGAGTGTGCTATCAGTCTCCGCCGGATTCCCCCCGGCGTTTCCGGCCCGTACGACGCCGGCACGACGCCCGCGGACCGGCGCATGGACCCGCCGGCGCCCCAATTCCCCCTAAGGATGGAGAACCCGGTCGCTGTCGCGGCGTTGCGAGAAACGACCGTCCAATGCTTGGACGAAGCTGCGGAGGGTCGCGGCTTCGTGCGTGCTGTTAGCCAGCCGGACGATCGCCGACGCCGTGTGGGCCAACTTGATGTTGTGGTGCTGGCTGTATGCGGAAAGCCGTTCGAAGGCGTCATCGGAACCGATATGGAGTATTCCCATCAGGATGCCCTTGGCCTGTTCGATAAGGCCTCGGGTGCCGATGGCTCCGGCGACAGCCTCGCGGGCGGACCGGTCCGTTTCAAGTTGAACTGTCCTGGTGAGGTCCAGGATGAACCCGTCGACGAACAAGACCTTCCCGTCACTGTCCGGCACTCCCTCCCCCGCGGTCAGGACGCGGCGTTCGCGCCGGCGTGCGTCGAAGAGACGATGGTAGCTGGCAAAAAACCCTCCGCCACGGCACACATCCTCAAAAATTTCCCTGCACTGCTTCCGGTCTTCAGGATGCACGTGCTGCATCAGGACGCCCACCGTGGGCACCACCTCGCCCCGGTGGTAGCCGTGGATCTGGAAAATCTGCTCGGACCACTGCAGCTCCCCCGAGACCACGTCGTAGCGAAAGGTCCCGGCGAGGCAGTCCTCGGCAACCAGCGCGCTGGAGTAAGCCTGCAACGCTTTCAACTCCGTCATGGCCAGGCCCGCCTGCCCGGCCCGTCGGCGGGCGCCCGGCCCCGGGTTACGGTCAGCACGAGCCGAGCCCAACCTGTGTGGTCCGCGTCTCCAGTGCCTGCCGCCACCGCACGATCAGCTGCTGGTTCCGGGTCACAGCACGACTGCCCAAGAAGCGCGCTGCGGACGGGATGCGGAGGCGCGGCGGCCCTTCAAGGGATCTCGGCGCCCCGTCCCGGGCCGGCCTCGCCCGGGCGCGCGGGCTCTTTACGTGCGCCTCGTGGACTCCGCGCCTCTGCGCGCCGGGCTGCACGGGAATGCCTGGGGCCGCGGACTGGAGCTGCGCGTCATCTCGCGGTGCGGGAATTTCCGCGACCAGCCCCATGCCGGCATACTCCCGAACTGCCGCGATCCCGGCCACCGCCGATGGCAGGTCGGGAAAGGGCTTGGAGAGGGCCATGACGGTCCCGTCCGGGGCAGTAAGTCGAAATCGGTAGGAAGTGTCGGAATCGGTGAACAGTTCGAACATGCCTGTCATAGAACCCTCCTGGGCAGCCGGGACCCGATTGCTCCCGGCGACGCCGTTGTCACCGGGAACAGCCTGAATCCACCCGAACGATGAACGATGCCAGTCACACGGACCGGCCGGATCGAATTGATGAATTCATGAAAGTCTGAACTATGCATGTCGCCTGCGCAAGAGGTACCACCCTGTCTGGCGGCGGCGACGACACGGCATTGGTCCGGCGCTACGATATGTAAGCGGACTGACCAAATCAGGAGTGTGCGAGACAGACTTTTCTGTCTTGCACGTGCTAGTTTTCCTGTCGGCGGAGTCCGCACAGACGCGCGGTTCAGAATATTTGAAAGTGAAGGAGGGAAGTCCCGATGCCGGATGATCTTCCCGCAAGTCCGGTCCTGACGGATGTGAAGGCAGAACTGTTCAAGGCCATGGGTCACCCTGCCCGGATCCAGTTGCTGGAAATGCTCGCCGACGGACCAGTTGCCGTAAGCAGACTGCGCGACAACACGGGCCTTGAGCCATCGAACCTCTCCCAACATTTGAGCCTGCTCCGCCGCCAGCGCCTGATTGTGCCCTCGCGCCGGGAGGGCAGGTTGTTCTATGAACTGGCCAGCCCGGAGGTCAATGTCCTGCTCGCGGCCGCCCGATCCCTGCTCGGCTCCCTCCTCGTCACCACCCGTTTGAATCTGAGCCCCGTGGCTGAAGAGCCGGAAGAGGCAGTCCGCTAGTTGCCGGCGCAGGCCGTACTGTATGCACAACATCGATCGACCGGTCTGGAAGCATCCGGACTAAAACCAGTAGGGGTATGAATGGCTCACGCCGAGGACGAGACGACGAAGGCGACCTGCGCCGGTCCGTCGACCGGCCGGTTCGACGTCGGGATCTGACGACGACGGCGCCCGTCACCTCGCGAGGTGAGCGGCGCCGTCGTTCGTATCCCCCGCCAGCCTGTCGGCTTCCCGAACCACCTAAAGGACCATCCCCATGGCGCGCATTTTCATCACCGGCTCGACCGACGGACTCGGCCTCGCCACCGCCCGGACGCTCCTGAACGGCGGCGACGAGGTCCTGCTGCACGCCCGCTCCAGGGAGCGCGCCGCCGCCGTCGACGAACTCGCACGGCAAGGCATCGGCATCGTGATCGGTGACCTCAGCAGGGCTTCCGAAACCCGGGAGCTGGCCGCTCAGGTGAACGCTCACGGGCGGATGGACGCCGTCATCCATAACGCCGGCGTCTACCTCTCGCCGGGGCGCGTCGCGACCCCGGAGGGACACTCCCGCACCCTGGCCGTCAACGTTCTAGCCCCTTACATTTTGACCGCCCTGATCGAGCGGCCCCACCGCCTGATCTACCTCAGCAGCGGGATGCACCACGCGGCCAGCGCAAACCTCCAGGACATCGATTGGACCCGACGGAGCTGGAACGCCAGCGCGGCCTACTCCGAGAGCAAGCTCTACGTATCCGCGCTCTCCGCTTCCGTCGCCCGGCACTGGACCAACGTGCTCAGCAACTCCGTTGACCCCGGTTGGGTGCCCACCAAGATGGGAGGCGCCGGCGCCCCCGACGACCTCGCCATGGGCCAGGACACACAGGGCTGGCTCGCCGTCAGCGGTGACCCCGCCGCTCAGGTCTCCGGAATGTACTGGCACCACCGCC
This sequence comes from Arthrobacter sp. P1_H7, assembly GCF_056405215.1. Classification (NCBI taxonomy): domain Bacteria; kingdom Bacillati; phylum Actinomycetota; class Actinomycetes; order Micrococcales; family Micrococcaceae; genus Arthrobacter; species Arthrobacter sp. P1_H7. The sequence continues at coordinate 95,784 of NZ_JBFUCO010000011.1, forward strand.
GGCCACGGAAGCCGGCCCCGGAGGTCAGCGACTCCGATTTCCAGGACAAGCTCACCAACAAACTCGCCGAACTCACCGGCATCACGCTCTTCTGAAGCGAGGCATCGACCCGAACCACCGGCATGCCTGGACAGGTAGTCCCTGCCGGCCGGACTGGTGGCGCGAAGTGTCCCCCAGCCCGTCCCTATCGTGAGCTCCACCTGTCGGCTTAGGCTGGTCGCATTCTATGTACGCAGTTGAGCATCGAACGTTGCCGGCAGCTGGAAGGCCGGCAGTTGGTTCGAGGGGGCCGGAAGGAGGCCGGGGATGACGCCGGCGGACAGGACATGGACACCCGAGGATCAGGGCTGGCTCCGGGAAAACCTGCGTGAGGCCATCGACCATCTAGTGGAGATGGGGTACACGGTGCGCGGGGGGCAAGGCGAGGATCCGGAACTCATCCACCCCGGCGGTTCGGCCGTGCAGACGTGGCGGGAAGACTACCCCTACGAGGAACGGATGTCCCGCGAGGAGTACGAGCTGGAGAAATACCGGTTGCAGGTTGAACTGCTGAAGTTCCAGTACTGGGGCCAGGACCAGGAGCTCAGGCACGTGATCGTCTTCGAGGGCCGGGATGCGGCCGGCAAGGGCGGAACAATCAAGCGCTTCACCGAGCACCTGAATCCCCGATCGGCCCGGGCAGTGGCCTTGAGTAAACCCTCTGACCGTGAACTGGGCCAGTGGTATTTCCAGCGCTACATCCAGCACCTGCCCACGGCTGGGGAGATCGTGATGTTCGACCGCTCCTGGTACAACCGGGCAAATGTGGAGCGGGTCATGGGCTTCTGCACGGAGCAGGAGTTCGACACCTTCATGGTTCAGGCCCCGCTCTTCGAGAGAATGCTGGTGGACTCCGGGATCCACCTGACCAAGTTCTGGTTCTCGGTGACACGCCACGAGCAGCGCACCCGCTTTGCGATCCGGCAGATAGACCCGGTGCGGCGCTGGAAGCTGTCACCCATCGATCTGGCTTCCCTGGACCGGTGGGAGGAGTACACGGCCGCCAAGGAGGAAACGTTCCTCCGGACCGACACGGACCATGCGCCGTGGATCACCATCAAGTTCAACGACAAGAAGCGGGGACGGATCAACGCCATGCGCTACTTCCTCAACCAGTTCGACTACGAGGACAAGGACACGTCAGTGGTCCACAGCCCCGACCGGCTGATCGTGCGCCGCGGCCGCGAAGCCGCCGGCGACTAACGCCACGCCAAGGCGGCTACTCGGTGCTGGAGCTGCCCTCGTACGATGCGGCCTTGGAGTGGGCCGCGAAGATCGCGGCCGCCTGCCGTTGCGCGCATTCCAATACGACCCCGCTAGCTAGGTCTCGGCTGGATAATCCTCTTCGCTAGGCTCGCGGTCGACATCTTGGCGATCGCCCGGATGTGTCGCGTTCACGGTGGCATCCCAGCAGAAGATGACAACATGGGGACATGACTCCTGCTCACGGTTTCTCCGACTTCTTCCGGCGTCCCCAGCCCATCAAACCCCAGGCCGGCCAAGAATCGGTGTGGGACTATCCGCGACCGCCAAGGGTCGAGCCACGATCCGAACGGGTAATCGTGCGGCTTGGCGGGCAGGTGATTGCCGATACCACCGATGCGGTGCGCGTCCTGGAGACGAGTCATCCGCCTGTCTACTACTTGCCATTGGACTCATTCCCTGCCGGTGCACTCGTCCCGGTCGAGGGCACCACCTTCTGCGAGTTCAAGGGAGAAGCGCACTACTTCGACGTCGTTGCCGGCGGCGTCGTCGTTCCCCGTGCCGGGTGGACCTACCCCGAACCCACGCGGGGGTTCGAGGCGCTCACTACCCGAGTAGCCCTCTACCCGGGTCGCATGGACTCCTGCCAAGTCAACGGCGAGCAGGTGACCTTCCAAGAAGGCGACTTTTACGGTGGTTGGATCACCACGCAGATCGTTGGTCCTTTCAAGGGCGGGCCGGGCACGGCCGGGTGGTGAGCACAGCGCCCATGCCCCGGAAGACTTGCACCTGACTGTGCGTGTGGCGACTCAACCGGTGCCCGCGCTGGCGGCTTGAGGCCCGTTGTGCCCTGCCTCGCCAGCGTGGTAGCTTTCCGGTGATCGTGATCAATCTTCAGGAGGTGAGACCCATGAACGCAGTATCCGTAATGGGCGCTCCCCCGAAGTCCACGGTCGCGCGGCTGAAGTAGTCGTTTCCGGGAGTGCCCCACAGGCAAATTCGCGAAAGGCGACTCCCATGAACACAACACCGTCTTCAACTCCGCGCATCGGCTCGACGACAACTTCCCATGCCATCGCAGTGACGCGGACACCACAGCCCGGAAATTGGCCCACTCCCGGCCAACAGGCCGACGCCGCACCCCAGATAGGCATCTCAAACAAGCGAGCCTTAGTTCTTGCTGGCGGCGGAGCGGCAGGCAATGCATGGGAGCTCGGTCTCATCGCCGGCCTGTCCGATGCCGGGGTGGATGTAACCGGGGCCGATCTCATCATCGGGACGTCGGCAGGATCGACAGTGGCTGCCCAGATCACCAGCGGGACACGGCCGGCCGAACTGTATGCCGCCATCCTCGCCGAGGTGCCTCAACCACAAGCCGGCCACTCCCGACAGGACAGGGGGCGCGCTCCAAATTTCTCGGGGCAGACCTACCTGGAGTGGTCGAACGGCATTATCGGTTCTGCTGAGGATGCGTCCGACATGCGTCGCAGGATGGGCGCCGCGGCCCTCGAAAAGGATGCTTCGGACGGTACTAGCCAGACGCGCTGGCGCAACATCGTCGCGGCCCGGCTTCCCAGCCAGCACTGGCCGCAACAGCCCGTGCTGATCACGGCTGTCGATGCGGATACCGGGGAACCGGTCGTGTTCGACCGCCGCAGCGGAATCGATCTGGTGGACGCCGTCGCCGCCAGCACCAGCAACGGCTACCGCATCGGCGGGAACCGGTACATCAACGGCGGCTATCGACGCAGTGAGAACGCCGACCTGGCGGCTGGATGCGGGCGGGTGCTCGTGTTGTCACCGTTTGGCGGCAGGTCGCGGATGCCGCTGGAGTGGGGCATGGACCTCGCGACCCAGGTCGGGGAATTGCGCGCAGGGGGCAGCAGGGTGGAAACGATCTTCCCGGATAGCACCTCCGAGCACATGTTCGGCGCCAACGCGATGGATCTGTCGCTGCGTCCCCCCGCGGCTCGAGCTGGTTACAGCCAAGGCAGAGCCCTCGCGGACCTGCTCGCCGCCATCTGGCGGTGACGCCCGAAACCAGTCGATATTCGACTGTTACGGCGCGCGAGTCCAGGGGTCGCCGTGCGAGGCGCGGTGCCATGCCTGCCGCGGGCCATCCGATTCGTGCGCGACATCTGTGAGCCAGATCGTGCTGTCCGGGGCCCATCCGGCGATGACCGTCGCCGTTTCGGCGTCGAGCCTTAGTGGGCGCGTCGCGCCGTTGAGGTAACCCAGGACGGAGAGGTGCGCGGCGTCCCACTCGCCTGCCACTTGCTCCCAATCCGGGATGACCCATCGGCCATGGCGTCCGGTCACGCGGAACCAGTCGTGTCGCCGGGATGCAGTGACCTCAAATGGGAACCTGCGGCACAGCGATATCCAGTCATCCGCTGTGCCGATCTCAAGAGTCCGGCCCGCTCCCCGAACCGGAATCGTGGTCGACTGCTCCCACCCCAGGGAATCTTCCACGAGGCTGAGTGCGGCCGGAACCTGCCCAACGGTGCGGAGCAGCCCCTGCGGGACCGACCACCAATTTCCTGACCAGTTGGCGCGAGGGTCACCGGGGCGTTCGCGCACGGCCCGCAGTTCCCCGGCACGTTCGTCTCGGCCCCACTCGGTCAGTATTTGGCGCGGATTCTTCGTCAGCGGTGCCGGGGCGTTTGACGATCGCCAGTCGATGGCCCATTGCTCCACCCGGCGAGGCTGCCAGAACCACTGGATGTCCGGCAGCGCCATGACCTGTTCCGCGACGGGCGACAAGGCCACCGTCACGCTCGGGAGATCCGCGAGCACATCCTCTCCATCGGGCGCCTGCCAGTACCGTGCAGCGTCCACTGACCGCTCGAGGGCCGCCTGCACCAGCTCACCGTCAAGATCGATGAAGTCCAGGGCAGCGAGTCTGGCAGCCAGCTGTTCTGGAGACACGGCAAAGGCCGGAGTCGCGGTCTCCCCGGAGGCAGCAGCGTTCAGCAGGACCCGCGAGGTCCCCGGTCCACCATCAAGTTCGTAACCCAGCCAGAAGGCCGCAGTTTTGACCTCCGGATCCAGCTGCATCGCCAGCTCGAGACACAAACGGCGACCCCGGGGTCCCCGCAGAAATACGTCCACACTTGGCGTCATCAGATCATCCTCCCACCAGAGCGCACCTTATCTGGGGCGGTTGGGGGTGCCGTCGATGACGGCGGGGTTTGTCGCGACGAGCTTTACCATAGCGAGATGGAGTCCACCGTTAGCGGAGTGCCGGTGCATTACGCCGAGTACGGCAGCGGCACGCCTGTTCTCGCACTCCACGGGGCCGGTGTGGATCATCGCGAGATCGCCGGTGCCCTTGAACCGATATTCGCCAGCATGCCTGGCTATCGGCGCCTGTATCCGGACCTGCCCGGGATGGGCCGGACCCCGGCGCCCGAGGCGATCGCGAGCAATGACGACGTCGTGGACCTTCTGCTCGGCCTTATCGCCAGCACCATTGGTGATGAACCGTTTCTTGTCATGGGTCAGTCCTACGGTGGCTACCTGGCCCGTGCGATTGCCAATCTGCGACCTGATCAGGCCGTCGGGCTGGCGCTGATCTGCCCGGTTGGTGCGCAGACGCGCGACGTCCCTCAGCACGAAGTCCTTGTTGCGTCGGCAGATCTGACCGGCGAACTCGACTCGGATCTCGGGGCCACATATCGCAGCTACTTCGTGGTGCAGACCCCTGAAACGCTGCGCCGGTTCCAGGAGTACGTGGCTCCCGCAACATCACTCGTTGACGAGTCGAGCCTGATGCGGATCTTTTCGCACTGGGAGTTGCGGGATCGGCCGGAAGCCGCGAAGGCCTATCCTCATCCGGTATTGGTCCTGGCCGGGCGACAGGATGCCACCGCGGGGCACACCGGCCCCTCCGAGTTGATCGGGCACTACCCTCGCGCCACGTTGGCCGTCCTCGACCGCGCCGGCCACGCCTTGATCCATGAGCAACCCAGCCTCGTGCAGACCCTCGTCGCCGAATGGCTCACCCGCGTGCGTGAAGCACTGGACGACAAAACCTAGCGGGCCGTGGCGCTCGCATGCCGGGCGGAATCCCTATTTCTCGGCTCCACCGAACAAGGGCAAGGTGATCCGCCCGCGCCCCCCCGGGTCCAACTGGCGTCATGTACGGCACGGTCAGCAGCGAACCATCGCCACGGATTGCAGTCGGGCGGCCAGCGACCGGAGAATGGTGCGCATGACCGCCGTAACCCTCCTGGCCTTTGCCGGGCTGTGCCTCCTGCTTTCCGTCACCCCCGGCCCGGATACGTTCCTGGTGCTGCGGATCTCGCTGCAGAGTGCCGGGGCCGGCCTGGCGGCGGCGCTGGGCTCGGCATTGGCATCCCTGATCTGGGCTGCGCTGGTGGGAGTGGGGCTCGCCGCAGTGCTGGAGGATTCTGCGGAAGTGTTCCGCTGGCTAAAGATCGCAGGCGGGTTGTACCTGCTGTATCTGGGAATCTCGTCCCTGATCCGGGCGCGCCGCACATCAGCCTCCCCGGCGGCCGGGTACGCTCCCCGCCGGAGCTACAGCCGAAGGACCGGATTCGGAGCCGGCGCCTTCTCCACACTGCTCAACCCCAAGGTCGGCCTGTTCTACCTCGCCGTCGTGCCGCAGTTCATTCCGCACGGCGGCAACACGCTGGACACCGCCATGGTGCTTGGTGCCATCGAAAGCGCTATTGGTTTCCTCTACCTGGCGGCCGTGGCGGTCGCGGCAGCGAAGGCAATGGCCTGGCTGCAGCGCCCCCGGGTGAGCAGTTGGCTCGAACGCGGCAGCAGCGGCATCATCGCCGCGCTCGGCCTGGGCGTGCTGGCATCCAGCACCAGCTCGTAGCGGCGTTTCGTCGATCCTCGACGGACAGGTGGAGTTCCTTATCCTGCAGAAGTGCCGACCCACTCAAGAGCGGAGCTCGCTATCCGTCTCCCTCCGCTGCGCCTTCAGCAGCCGCAGTCCGCTGGCCAACACGCCCACGTGGCTGAACACCTGGGGAAAATTCCCGAGGAATTCCCCGGGCATCCACCTGGCACCAAACCACGCCCGCACCGGACATGCCCCGCCCCGGCCCCGGCGAGTGGACATAAGACCAACATGCCCATCCCCGCGCCCCACGGCGGAGCATGTCCAGTGGCTGCGGACCGCGTGCATGGCGTGATTCCTGTGCATCAGGTCCGGCGTGCTTCCAGGGTGGTCGCGGCGCGGCGCTACTGGGCCCTCTTGGCCCAGCCTTTCTCGTCAGGACCGCCCGACTCGCCATGTTCGCAGAGCTCGATGACTTTGTTCGACGCGGCGTGCACGGCCTCCTGCGTGCCCTTGCGGCCCTTGGTGGACGCCGTACCCGCAGCGTAGCCCACGATGAACGCACTGATGGCGTCCGCATGCGGCCCGACGGCTTTGACCGATTCGTCTGCCACCTGGACGATCTTTTCGTGGTCGACTTCCAGGTCGAGGATCTGCAGCGCCTGGATCAGCCGGCTGCTCCAATGCCGCAGCGAGCTGTCTTCGTCTCGGGACAACGTCATTGCTACTCCTTCTCGCAGGGTGAATGGATCGTCTAACCCTCAAGGGGTAGCACCCGCCCCCGGCGTTGCGCAACGCGACACAGCGGCAGGCAGCACAGCAGCAGCCGGCACAGCGGCAGGCGCCTCAGCTCCAGAGCGCCACATGGAACTTGGATCCCCGCCGCTCCAGCCCGCGTGAACCGCCGGGAGCCACCATGGCCGCGGTGGCGTCGGCGGTGCCGGCAAACCGTTGGAGGGTCCGCGCCATGGTGGTGGCCCGGCCGCGGTCCAGGGTACTGGCCCACCAGAGTCCGGAGATCGGCGTTCCGGCTACCGGCACACGGACCAGGGAGCCACTGCGGATCTCGGCCCGGACAATATGCCCCAGCGCCAGCATGGTTCCCTCGCCGGCCCTGACGGCGGCCAGGGCCTCCGTTTCGCTGCTCAGCCGGACGATCTCCGGCGCCACCGACTGGGCAGCCAGCCAGCGGCCCTCCTCGCTGGCCGCCTGGATGCCGGCGGGCCCGGCAAACCAGGGTCTGCGCACCAGTTCGGCCAGCGCTACCGGCCCATGGAGGGCGGCGATCGGATGTCCGGCGGCCGCCACGACGATCCGCTGGTACCGCAGGAACGGGACGGAGTCGATGCCGACGTCCCCAGTCCCGCTGGGAAGGGAGCCGTTGCGGACGGCGGGCCTGGCCCCCAAAGCGATGTCATAGACGCGTTCCCGCATCAGCGAGTGAATGTCCTCGGCCGCCTCCACGACCACATCGACGGAGGCCCCGGGAACCCGGCGGGTGAAAAGGTCCAGCAGGCGTCCGGCCGCGTGCTCGGCAAACGGCGCCGTCGCCACGATTTTCAGCCGCCCGGTCTCGGTCTGGGCATGTGCCACCTCCCACCGCGCCCGGTCCGCCAGTCCCACGATGTCCTGGGCATGTTCGGCGAGGGCCCGGCCACCGGGAGTCAGCGCAATCCCGCCGTGGGCTCGCACGAAGAGCGGGTCGCCCAGATCCTGCCTGAGTGCGGCGAGCGCCGTCGATACTGCCGGTTCGCTGACTCCGAGCTGGACGGCGGCCGCGTGGAGGGAACCCAGCTTGGCCACCAGGGCGAACGTCCGCAACTGTCCCAATGTCATCGCCACGGCTTCATAACCTTTCGCTTATGACGATATTGACAGCCCAGTCAGGCCGGGGCAAGACTGACCTCAATCCGGCGCTAGGCAGCCGCTACTCCACGCCGCCGGCCTTTCGGAGTGAGGTAGGGACTATGCAGATTCCGGCTCCATTTGACTACGTGCGCGCCACTACGGTGGAGAACGCCCTGGAACTCCTTGCCCGGTACGGACCCGAATCACGGGTGGTGGCCGGCGGCCATAGTCTCCTGCCGATGATGAAGCTCCGCCTCTCCCGGCCCGAATGGCTGATCGACATCAATGACCTCTACGAGCTCGATTTCATCCTCCGTGACGGCAACAAGCTAAGGGTCGGCGCCCTGACGCGCCACACCACCCTGCTCGAGTCGAGCGAGGTCGCCGGGCTGTTCCCCATCGTGCGGGACGCCGAGCGCGTGATCGCCGACCCCGTGGTCCGCAACCGCGGCACCATTGGCGGCTCGCTCTGCCAAGCAGACCCGGCCGAGGACCTCTCCACGGTGTGTGATGTCCTGGGCGCCGAAGCTGTGATCCGCGGACCAGGCGGCCAGCGCATCCTGTCCATGTCCGAGTTCCACCGCGGCCCCTATGAAACCGCGGTCGGGCAGGATGAACTGCTCTGCGAAGTCAGGTTCGGCATCCGCCCCCGCTCGGGCAGCGCCTATGAAAAGGTCGAACGCCGGGTCGGAGACTGGGCAGTCGGTGCCGCCGGTGCCGCCGTCACCCTGACCGCGGACGGCACTGTCGACGACGCCGCCGTCGGGCTCACCGCCTTGGGCCTTGACCACCCCCTGGCCGGGCCTGCCGCGGTGCTCCGCGGCAGGCATCCGGACGAGGAGCTGTTCGCGGAGGCGGGCAGGCTGGCAGCGGAGGCCTGCAATCCGGTGGCTGACCAGCGCGGCCCCGTCGATTACAAGCGGCATCTCGCCGATGAGCTCACCCAACGGGTGCTGCGGCGGGCCTGTGCCCGCGCCGCCCAGATGCAGGAAGGCTGAAGCCGATGCAGATCAGCATGACCGTGAATGGCAGCGACGTCACGAGCGAGATAGAGCCCCGGGTGCTCCTGGTCCACTACATCCGCGAGGTCCTGGGCCTCACCGGTACGCACTGGGGATGCGACACAAGCAACTGCGGGACGTGCGTGGTCCTGATGGACGGGCAGCCCGTGAAGTCCTGCACCGTCCTGGCCGCCATGGCCGCGGGCCACGACATCCGCACCGTCGAGGGACTGGCCACCGGCGGCACGCTCGACCCCGTCCAGCAGGGCTTCATGGAGGAGCACGGGCTGCAGTGCGGCTTCTGCACCCCGGGCATGATGCTCACGGCCCGAGCGCTCCTTGATAAAAATCCGCACCCGGACGACACCGAGATCCGGCAGGCCATTTCCGGGCAGATCTGCCGGTGCACCGGCTACGCCACGATCGTCCGCTCGGTGCAGTGGGCAGCCGCCCACCCTGCCGGTCCCGGCCTGGACGACGCACCCGCTACCGACGAAGTGCTCGACGGCACGGACACCGCCGTCCCGGATGTCGCGGCGGAGATAGAAGACACGGAGGTGAAGGCATGACCGTCATCCATGACCGGCAGTCAAACCCGGCCGCCGGCGACGAGGACCGCCCGATCGGCTACGGCCGTATCCAGCGGAAGGAAGACCCGCGCTTCGTGCGCGGCAAAGGCCACTACGTGGATGACATCGTGCTGCCGGGGATGCTGCACGGCGCCATCCTGCGGGCTCCGGTGGCGCACGCCAGGCTGGTGTCCATCGATACCACTAACGCCCTCGCGCATCCGAAGGTGGTCGCAGTCATCACCGGCAAGGACCTGCTGGGCCTGAAGCTCGCGTGGGCGCCGACGCTGTCGGCAGATGTCCAGGCCGTGCTGGTGACCGACAAGGTCCGGTTCCAGGGGCAGGAGGTCGCGTTTGTCGTGGCCGAGGACCGTTATGCCGCACGGGACGCCCTGGAGCTGATCGACGTCGAATACGATGTGCTTCCCCCGCTGGTTGACGCCCGCAAGGCGCTCGACCCGGACGCCCCGGTGATCCGTGATGAGATCGAGGGCCGGACGGACAACCGGATCTTCGATTGGGAGATGGGCGACAAGGCGGAAACCGATGCGGTGTTCGCCACCGCGGATGTTGTGGTCAGCCAGGAGGTCGTGTATCCGCGGGTCCATCCCGCACCGATGGAGACGTGCGGCGCCGTCGCCGATTTCGACGCCGTCAACGGAAAGCTGACGCTCTACGAGACCACCCAGGCCCCGCACGCGCACAGGACCCTGTTCGCGATCGTCGCCGGTATCCCCGAGCACAAGATCCGGATCGTCTCCCCCGATATCGGCGGCGGTTTCGGCAACAAGGTCGGGATCTATCCCGGCTACATCCTCGCCGTCGTCGGTTCGATCGTCTCCGGCCGGCCGGTCAAATGGGTGGAGGACCGCTCCGAGAACCTGATGTCGACCTCGTTCGCCCGGGATTACATCATGCAGGGCGAAATCGCAGCGACCAGGGACGGCAAGATCCTCGCCCTGCGCACCCATGTGCTGGCCGACCACGGCGCGTTCAACGCCACCGCCCAGCCCACCAAGAACCCGGCCGGATTCTTCTCCATCTTCACCGGCAGCTATGACCTGAAGGCCGCCCACTGCTCCGTCACCGGCGTCTATACCAACAAGGCGCCCGGCGGGGTCGCGTATGCCTGCTCCTTCCGCGTCACCGAGGCCGTCTACCTCGTGGAGCGGATGGTCGACATCCTGGCCCGCAAGCTGGACATGGACCCCGCGGAGCTGCGGCTCAAGAACTTCATCAAGCCGGAGCAGTTCCCCTATGCCAACAAGACCGGCTGGGTCTACGACTCGGGCAACTACGAGGCCGCCATGCGCCTCTCGATGCAGCTCGCCGGCTACGAGGACCTCCGCCGCGAGCAGGCCGAAAAACGCGAACGCGGGGAACTCATGGGCATCGGGGTCTCCTTCTTCACGGAGGTCGTCGGAGCCGGGCCCAGGAAGCACTTCGACATCGTGGGCCTCGGCATGGCCGACGGCGCCGAACTGCGCGTGCACCCCACGGGCAAGGCCGTGGTGCGCATCTCGGTGCAGAGCCAGGGCCAGGGCCACGAGACCACATTCGCGCAGATCGTCGCGGAGGAACTCGGCATCCCGCCGGAGGACATCGAGGTGGTGCACGGCGACACCGACCAGACCCCGTTCGGGTTGGGCACGTACGGCAGCCGTTCGACGCCGGTCAGCGGCGGCGCCGTCGCCCTTGTTGCACGGAAGGTGCGCGAGAAGGCCAAACTGATCGCCGGGGCGATGCTGGAGACCCGCCCCGAGGACCTCGAGTGGGAAAAGGGACGGTGGTTCGTCAAGGGCGACCCCAGCGCCGGTAAAACCATCGCTGAGATCGCCATGGCTGCCCACGGCACCATGACGCTGCCAGAGGGCGTGGACGGCAACCTCGACGCCGAGGTCACCTACGACCCGCCGAACCTGACCTTCCCGTTCGGCGCCTACATCTGCGTCGTCGACATCGATCCCGGCACGGGGCAGGTCAAGGTGCGGCGCTTCATCGCGGTGGATGACTGCGGCACCCGGATCAACCCGATGATCATCGAGGGCCAGGTGCACGGCGGGCTGACCGACGGCGTCGGGATGGCCCTGATGGAGATCATCGAGTTCGACGCCGACGGCAACTGCCTGGGCGGTTCCTTCATGGACTACCTGATCCCCACCGCAATGGAAGTGCCTGACTGGGAGACCGGCTTCACTGTCACCCCGTCCCCGCACCACCCCATCGGCGCGAAGGGCATCGGCGAGTCCGCCACCGTCGGCTCACCGCCGGCGATCGTCAACGCCGTTGTCGATGCCCTGGCGCCGTTCGGCGTCACACATATGGACATGCCCTGCACACCGGCCCGTGTCTGGGCTGCCATGCAGGGCCGGGCCCGGCCGCCGATCTGATGGCCGCCACCGCAGGGTCCCTGGCTGCCAGGGCCGATGAACTCGCCAGCCGCCGCGAGCCGTTCGTCCATGCCACGGTCGTCCGCGCCCAGCATCCGACGAGCGCCCACGCCGGGGACACCGCCCTGGTGCTGCCCAGCGGAGAGATCCACGGCTTTGTAGGTGGAAACTGCGTGGAGGAGTCGGTGCGCGAGTACAGCCGGCAGGTTCTGGCCACCCAGGAACCCCTCCTGTTACGGGTGCTGCCCGGAGAACCGTCCCGCACCGCGGAGGAAGGCGCCGTCGAGGTCACCAACCCGTGCCTGAGCGGCGGGGCGATCGAGATCTTCCTCCAGCCGCGGATTCCGGCGCCCCGGGTCGTGGTGGTGGGCACGACGCCGGTGGCACAGGCCCTGGAAACGCTCGGCTCCGGCGTCGGCCTCGAAGTCGAACTCACGGACGGCGAATCTGCCGATCCCCGCGGCGATGACGCGGCCTTGATTGTCGCCTCGCACGGAAAAGCGGAAGAGGGTGCGCTGGAAGCGGCCCTGCGGGCGGGTGTCCCCTACGTTGCCCTCGTGGCCAGCGCAACCCGCGGCGCCGCCGTCCTGGAATCCCTCGACGTCGACGACGCCCTGCGGCGGCGGGTGTTCACACCGGCCGGGCTGCAGCTCGGCGCCCGGACGCCCGGGGAGATCGCGCTGTCCATCCTGGCCCAGCTGGTCGGGGAACGGTCCAGGGCGCGCCGCGCCGGCCCGCCCCTTGCGGCGTCAGCGCCGGCCGAGCCGGGGCCACCGGAGCCAGGGCCGGCGAGCGCGGTCGACCCGGTGTGCGGCATGTCCGTCCCGGCCCTCGAATCGTCCCTGCATCTGGTTCACGAAGGGGTCACCGTCTACTTCTGCTCGCCCGGCTGCCGGACCGCCTTCCGCAAAGATCCGGAACGCTATGCCGTTACGATCTGACCCGTTCCGGGCGGCAGGAAGCCCCGGACCCCGGACCGCCGGCATCATCCTGGCCGCGGGCGGTTCCCGGCGCCTGGGCCGGCCCAAACAGCTGCTGCCCTACGGCGCGGGAGTGCTGCTCGATGCCGTCCTGGCGGCTGCCCGGGACTGCGCCTTCGGCCAGACGGTGCTTGCCCTGGGTGGCGCTGCGGCCGAGGTGGAGCGCACCGTCGACACCGGCGGCTGCGATGTGGTGCTCAACCCGGACTTCGGCGAAGGGTGCGCGTCTTCGATCGCCACGGCGCTCGCTGCCCTCCATCCGGAGACCGACGCCGTCGTCCTGTTGCTCGGGGACCAGCCCGGTGTCCGGGCCGCGAGCGTCCGGGCAGTGCTTGGCGCCCTCCGGCACACTCCCGCAGGCGCTGCCGGCATCGCGGTGTGCCGCTACGACGACGGCGTGGGCCACCCCATGGCGTTTGCCCGGCGCCTGCTGCCGGAGCTGGCCGCCCTGCACGGGGACAAGGCCGTCTGGAAGCTCCTGGAACAGCGGGCGGACGACGTCGTCGAGGTCCGTACGCCCGGCCCCGTACCCCAGGACGTGGACACCGAGGAAGACTACCGGCGCCTCCTCGCCGGGCTGCAGGGGGCCGTATGACGACGGCGGCGCGGGCCGGTGCGGAAGAGGACGTGCGGCGCCGGGTCCCGGATGTCGGATCGCTGATGGCCGCGCTGGACCGGACCAACTATCTGGCCGACGTCGGCTTGGCAACGGCCCTGTTCCTGGCCGTCCGCCTGCCGCAGCCCATCCTGCTCGAGGGTGAGGCGGGGGTCGGGAAAACGGAGGCCGCGAAGGCGCTGGCCGAGCTCCTCGACACCCCGCTGTACCGGCTGCAGTGCTACGAGGGAATCGACGCCGGTGAGGCCCTCTACGAATGGAACCACCAGCGCCAGCTGCTCGGCATCCGGCTGGCCGAAGTCCGCGACACCGAGGTCACGGAAACTGACCTGTTTGCCTCCCAGTACCTGCTGCGGCGCCCGCTCCTGCAGGCGCTGGAGCATCCCGGCCCGCGGCCTGCCGTGCTGCTCCTGGACGAGATCGACCGCGCCGACGCCGAATTCGAGGCCTTCACCTTTGAACTGCTGGCCGAATCCGCCGTCACCATCCCGGAACTGGGCACGATCCGGGCCACCCATCCGCCCATCGTGATTCTGACCTCCAACCGGACCCGGGACCTTCACGACGCCTTGACCCGCCGCTGCCTGTACCACTGGATCGACTACCCGGGACCCGCCCGGATCGCCGAGATCGTGCGCCGCCGGGTTCCTGCCAGCAGCGGCCCGCTGGCCCTCCAGGCCGCGGCCGTGATAACCCGGCTGCGCACCCTGGACCTCGCCAAGCCGCCCGGGATCTCCGAGGCAATCGACTGGGTCTCGGCCCTGGCCGTGCTGGGGGTGGAGCGGATCGACGCCGGCACCACCGAGCAGACGTGGGGCTCCATCGTCAAGAACCGCGATGACCTCGAACTCGTCGGCTCCCGCGGCGCGGCCTGGCTCGTGGACGGCACCGATGGCTGAAAACACCAGCGCGGCGCCCGCAGTGCCGCCACGGGTCGAGGCGGCCGCCTTGTCCGCCGCGTTCGTCACGGCAATCCGGCGGGCCGGCCTGGCAACCTCGCCGGACCGGGCCGCGCGGCTGGCCGAGGCGCTCCACCTGATCCCCCCGGCACGGCTTGAACAGCTCTACTGGACCTGCCGCGTGGTGCTCGTGTCCGCGCGCGAACAGGTGCCGGTGTTTGATGCCGTTTTCGCAGCCGTGTTCGGTGGGAACGCCGCCCCCGCCCACCCGGGCAGCGTGCCCGGCCCGGCAGCGGCGCCGCCCGCACCGGCCCCGCGGACCAGGCCCGCAGCGCCAGACAGCCGGACGCCCGGCACGGGCCCCGGCACGCAGCAGCGGCCGCGCGTGGCCTCCCCGGGCCGGGACGGCTCCGCGGAGGACGGCCGCACTGACCGGGAGGCCGTCCTTGCCATGGTTTCCGCGGACGAACACCTGCAGGAGACATCGTTCGCCGAGCTTTCCGCCGATGAAGTAGCGGAGGTACGGCGGCTGGCAGCGGCGCTGCAGCTCGCGACGCCGCTGCGCCTGAGCCGCCGCACGCGCACGTCGGCCCACAGCACGGCGAGCCTGGACGTCCGGGCGACGGTGCGCGCAGCCCGGCGGTCCGGCACCGACGCCCCACTGCTGCTGTATGCCCGACGGCGCGGACAGCGCCGCAAACTGGTGCTGCTCTGCGATGTCTCGGGATCGATGGAGCCCTACTCCCGAGTCTTCGTATCCCTCCTGCAGGGCGCTGTGACCGGGGCCGGGGCCGAAGCCTTCGTCTTCTCCACCAGACTGACCAGGCTCACTCGGCAACTGGCCCTGCGCGATCCGGACCGGGCCCTGGCCCGCGCCGCTGTCTCCGCGCCGGACTGGGCCGGCGGAACCCGGATCGCCGACTGCCTCCGGCGCTTCGTCGACGAGCACGGCCGCCGCGGACTGGCGCGCGGCGCCGTCGTGGTGGTGTTTTCCGACGGCTGGGCCTACGAGGATCCGGAACAGGTCGCGGCGCAGATGGCCCGCCTGCGCCGGCTCGCCTACCGGATCATCTGGGTAAATCCGCGCAAGGCAGCCCCGCAGTACCAGCCCCTCGTGGGCGGCATGGCAGCGGCCCTGCCCTACTGCGACGCCTTTGTCAGCGGCCACAGCTACCGGGCCTTGGCGCAGATGGCGGCCGCCATTCGCGGTGGCGGCCCGCCATCACAGGACACGCACGAACGAGCGAGAGGCAAGGAACCAGCCCATGCACATTGACAGCACGTTCTCGGTGGTCGCACCGATAAACCAGGTGTGGGACACGCTGATGGACTTTGAAAGGGTGGCCGGCTGCCTTCCGGGGGCCAGGATCCTGAACAAGCTCTCCAATGACGCCTACCAAGTGGGCATGACCGTAAAGCTCGGCCCGGTCACGATGCAATACAAGGGCCTGCTGAACGTCATCGAACGAAACGCCCCGGAACACCGTGCGGTCCTTGGCGGCAAGGCCCAGGAGACCCGCGGACAAGGCACTGCCGAGGCCACCGTCACCCTGGTGCTCGCCGAAGACGGCGCGGCCACACGGGGTTCCGTCAGCGCGGATCTCGCACTGTCCGGCAAGGCCGCGGCCATGGGCAAGGGGGTGATCGGCAGCGTCACGGAGCAGATGATGTCCCTGTTCGCGAAAAATCTGCAGGCCATGCTCACCGAGGCAGCACCTCCTGCGCCGGAAACCCCCGCGGGACCGGCCCCTGCGGCTGTCCCGGAACCCACCCTGCAGCCCACCCAGGCTCAGGTCCCCGCGTCGGAGCCCACCCCGGCACCGGTCCCCGCGTCGGAGCCCACCCCGGCACCGGTCCCCGCGTCGGCTGAGCCGGCCGGCAGCCTGGATGCCCTGAGACTCGCCAAGGGAATCGCGGCGGAGCAGCTGTCCAGCCCGGCGAAAGTCCTCGGCGTCGTCGCCGTCGTGGCGTGCATCGCCTACTGGGCCGGCCGGCGTTCGGCGTTCCGGCAACTCCGGCTGTGCGGCAGGCTCTGAGGAGCGCCGATGCGTGATGTCCTTGCGGCCATGTTGCCTGACTGGCGAAAGGGTGCCACGGCAGGCCTGGCCACCGTCGTCAGCACTTTCAAATCAGCGCCACGGCTCCCGGGGGCGGCGATGCTGGTGACGGCCGACGGCGAGGCCGTGGGCTCCGTCTCCGGCGGCTGCGTCGAGGGGGCTGTTTACGAACTTGCCACCCAGGTCAAGGACGACGGCGAGGCAGCCCTGGTGCGCTACGGGATCAGCGACGACGATGCCTTTGCCGTGGGCCTGACCTGCGGTGGCATCATCGACATCTTCGTCGAACCTGTGTCCCGGCGCCGCTTTGCCGAACTCGACGCCGTCGCGCAGGACATCGCCGCGGGGCGCCGTGTGGGCGTCGCCACGATAATCGAACACCCGGATGCCGGCCGTGTGGGGCGGCACCTGGTTGTCAGGCCGGACGGTTGGGAGGGTGACCTGGGCTCGGACCGGACCAACCGCGCCGTTGGCGACGACACCCAGGGTCTTCTCGCCGCCGGCCGGACGGGCATCCTGAACTACGGCGTGGACGGCGAGCGGCTCGACACCGGCATGCGCGTCTTTTTTGCCAGCTACGCGCCGCCGCCCCGCATGATCATCTTCGGCGCCATTGACTTCGCCGCGGCCCTGGCGCGGCTGGGCGCGTTCCTGGGCTACCGGGTGACAGTCTGTGACGCGCGGTCCGTGTTCGCGACGCCGGCGCGGTTCCCCGACGCCGCCGAGGTGGTCAACGCGTGGCCCCACCGGTACCTGAGCGAGCAGTTCGCCCAAGGGCTGCTGGATTCCCGGGCTGTGCTCTGCGTCCTGACCCACGACCCCAAGTTCGACATCCCCGTCCTTGAGGTAGCGTTGCGCGGCAGCCCCGTGGCCTTTATCGGCGCCATGGGATCCCGGCGCACGCACGAGGACAGGATGGCGCGGCTGCGGCAGACGGGACTTACTGAGGACGAACTGTCCAGGCTCCACAGTCCTGTCGGCCTGGACCTGGGCGCCCGCACCCCGGAGGAAACGGCCGTGTCCATCGCGGCAGAGTTTATCGCCCAGCAGTGGAGCGGCAGCGGTGAGCCGCTGCGGCTGCTCGGCGAACGGATCCACCACGACGAGCAGTTGTGACTGTGTGGCCGTGATGGCGGACGAGGCCCTGCGCCGGGCGCTGGCGGTGCTGCTGCTGGCGGCAACGCTCGGGGCTGCCGCGCTTGCCTTCATGTTCGCTCCCCAGGCCGCCTGACACCAGCGCCCCTGGGTGCGCCGGATCCGACGCGCCGGATTCTGCCTAGCGCGCGGCGACCGACGCCGGAGCCAGCAGTTCGCGGTAGCGGGCGGCGTGCCGGTCGAGTTCATCGGCGTCCACCCGGGGTGCCGAATGCAGGATGAGCGGCTGCGCCATCTCCAGCCCGCACAGGTGCGCGGTGGCGTCGAGGGGACGCAGGAGCTCCTCCATCGTGAAGCGGTTGTGTCCTGCCGGCGCGTAGGACGATTCGGGGCCTCCGGTCGACAGCACCAGCTGGAGCCGCTTTCCGTGGAGGGCGTCCCCTCCTGCGCCGTACGCGAAGCCGTACGTCAGCACCTGGTCCATCCACTCCTTCAGGACCCCCGGGACGGAGTACCAGTGCCACGGGAACTGCCAGACGATGGTGTCGTGCCCGCGCAGCAGCTCCTGTTCCCGGGCGGTATCGAACTGCCGGTCGGGGTGGGCGGCGGAGAGGTCATGCACCGTCACGTGCTCCAAGTCCATGATGGCCGAGGTGAGGTGTGCGGTGATCCGCGAGCTTTCCAGGTCGGGGTGGGCAACAAGGACGAGCGTGCGCTGTGGGGTCATGGAAGGTTCGTGCTTCTTTCAGAATCGGATTCGAGGCCGACCAGAGCCGAGCTGACCTGCCAGAGGCGGTCAATATCGGACTGGCTGTAGCTGCGTTTTGATGATTTTTTAGGAGTGCTGTTGGCAAAGTACCGGCCAGTGACGTTGTCGAGCTCCGGCGCCGAGGCAAGGTATATCGAGGTCCGGGCGCCCTGCTCCGGGGTTTTCATCCACCGCTGCACCAGCGGGGTCAGGAACTCTTGCATCCGGCCCGGATCTTCGGCTCCGAACGCCGTCGCCACCACTCCGGGGTGCAGCACATTCGCGGTGACCCCGGTGCCGGAGAGGCGTGCGGCGAGTCCGTACGTGAACAGGACGTTGGCCAGTTTCGACTGGTTGTACGCCCGCTGCCCCGAGTAGGCCCGTTCGGCCAGCAGGTCCGGGAAGTCCATGCGTCCCATGGCCTGGGCGCCGGACGAGACAGTTACGACCCGCGCCGGTCCGCTTTCCTTCAACCGTTCAAGGAGCAGGTTGGTGAGCAGGAAAGGGGCGAGGTGGTTAAGGGCGAAGGTGTATTCCAGTCCGTCGGCGGTGACGCGGCGGGTGTTCCAGAAGCCGCCTACGTTGTTGACCAGCACATCAAGGCGGTCCAGGGTATTCAATACCTCGTCGGCCAGCCTGCGGACTTCCTGCTGGGAGGAAAGATCGGCGATGAACACCTCGACGGGGGCCGAGGCCACAGCGCGGATCTCCTCAGCTGCCCGGGATGCCCTGTCAGCATTACGTCCAGTGATGGCAACCCGCGCACCCAGGGCGGCCAGGCCAAGAGCCGTGGCCTTGCCGATCCCGCCGGTGCCTCCGGTGATCAGAACTGTCTTTCCTGCCATTGACAGCATTCGGTTCTCGCTCTCGGTGTTTGTTCGCCGGACAGATCGTGGGTTGGCGTAGACAGGTTTGTCTATACCGGGAACGAAGCTATCAGACAGAACTGTCTGTGCACAAGCAGGCCGTCCCTGGGCCACCGCGGGACATTGGGGTCGGCTGGCGGGCTCCGCAGTGGCCGTCCGGGCGGCCGCCGGGCGTATGCTCTTGGGATGGCGAGATACTTCGATGTGCACCCCGAGAACCCCCAGCACCGTTCGATCCTCCAGGCCGTGGACATCGTGCGCTCAGGCGGCCTGATCGCTTACCCCACGGATTCCTGCTACGCCCTGGGCGCACAGCTGGGTAACCGGGAGGCCCTGGACCGGATCCGGACCATCCGGCAATTGGACGGCAAACATCACTTCACTCTCGTCTGCAAGGACTTCGCCCAGTTGGGCCAGTTCGTCCAGATCGACAACGACGTGTTCCGCAGCATCAAGGCCGTCACGCCCGGCAGCTATACCTTCATCCTGCCGGCGACCAGGGAGGTCCCCAAACGGCTGCTGCACCCGAAGAAGAAGACTGTTGGCGTGCGCATCCCGGACAACCACGTGGTCCAGGCGCTGCTCGCTGAGCTTGGCGAACCGCTGCTATCGAGTACGCTGCTGCTTCCGGATGAGGAAGAGCCGCTCACGCAGGGGTGGGAGATCAAGGAACGCCTGGACCACGTGGTGGACGCCGTGATCGATTCCGGCGACTGCGGTGCCGAACCAACCACGGTGATCGACTACTCCAGCGGCGTCGCGGAAATCGTCCGGCGCGGCATGGGCGATCCTTCCCGCTTCGAGTAACGGAGGACGCCGGCAGCGGCATGGCGTACGCTGCGGTCCGGGTCCAGCGACGGCGACCCAGCGCCGGCTCCGCGGTGACGACTCAGCGGGGCAGGCTAGGCGGATTCCGCCGCGCTCGCCTGCCGGTTCCGCAGCCACCGACGCACGAGGTCAATGGCGGCGACGAGCCCGGCCAGGGGCGAGAGCACCGCTGCAGCGTAGACGAACATCATCCACGTCAGGGTGGTCACCGGGCTCTGGCGGGTGCTCAGGAGGGACAGTCCGCCGAAGAGGCCCAGGACCCAGAACAGGATGACTCCGGACAGCACAGCGGCTGCGGGGAAGTACTCGTTCGTGACGACTTTCTTCAAGGTTTCCATGGGCCCTCCTCACACCCGGCGGTGGGACTGCCCGCCAGGGACATTTCAAGTATGGGGCCCGGCACGGCGGAATTCCTCGAGAATCCCGGCCACGTGACGAAGCTAACGTCCGGGGCCCGCCGGCGGCCATCCCTGTTGTCAATTTGGGGTGGCCGGCCCGTCGGTGACGGCCCTGCGGGGGTCAGACGGCGGCCCGGACGCGCTGGAGGAAGGAATCAAGCACCCGCCCGGCGTTCTCATGCATGCGCCGGGACTCCGCCGCGGGCAGCTGCCGGCTCTTGGGCCCGTTCAACCGCTCGCCCAGATAGAGCAGCGCCGCCAGCACCTCGGAGAGTTCGGAGTTGCTTTCCGCGCGCTGCCGCAGGAGCCGCAGATGAGCCTCCTGCAGGGCCGGCCCGGGGGTGCAGCCAAGGTCGCGGTCGAAGAGCCGCCGGCAGCGGTCATACGCCGCGAGGCCCTCCGCCGGCAGGCCCGCTTGTTCATACGCTGTCACCAGTACCGTCCAGGCCCGCTCATTCAGGGGCTCCGCCCGAATGGCAGCCTGGACCAGGTTGACGGCGTCGTCAGGTTTGTCCAGCAGGGCCGCCGTTTCTGCCGCGAGGATCTGCAGCGCCACCTTCTCGGCTGCATGGCGTGCGCGCGCCTCTTCGGCCCAGTCGGAAGCAAGTTCGAACCCGAGCAGCGGCTCGGCGGACATCTCCAGGGCCTCAAGCATCAGGGGGTACGCCTCATCCGGAGGCAGCTCACCGGCGTCGCGGACCAGGTCACGGAACCGGAATAAGTCGAGATCCACGAGCTTAGGGTCCAGGACGTAGCCACTGTTGGCCGTACGGAGCGGACCGGTCTTGGTCTGCCCCGGCTGGATGGCGCGGCGGATACCGCTGATATAGCTCTCGAGAGTCGCGACGGAGCCGTCACTGGCTCCGGCGCCCCAGAGAAGATCGATCAGGCGGGTCTTGGACACGGGCGTGCCAAGGTTCAGGAGAAGAATTTCCAGTATGTGCCGCGGTTTGCATCCGCCCATGTCGGCAGCGGTGAGCGCCACGCCGTCCCGGCGCACCTCGAATGATCCGAAGAGGCGAACCGAAATGGAGGGTGAAGTTTCCTTTGGGCTATCCACGATGTTCTCCGATTTCCCCAGGTAAAACGAACTGAATCGTCTGTGGAGAGCCGGATCAACATTGAAACCAGGCCGTACTGAGACGCTGTTCCCTCCGGCTTTCCAATGACACCGTGACACGCCAGACAGGGCGCAACAAGGTATGCCGCTACCCGATCTTTCGCCCAAAGAAAGACGCGTACAGGCGTCAGTACCGTCGAGTAAGCGCGCGGGGCGGAGGGCAGGTGATTGCGGCGCTAACCAAGTAATTCCGCGGGCGGCCCCCATTCGGACCCAAGTAGTTCAGCGCGTCAAGATTTGGCCCCCCGGCGGGCAAATTCCAGCCCGTGGAACCGCCGGTCCGGGCCGGGTTTTCCTACTGGTTGTCGGTCATCTCGGCGGGCACCGCCACCAGGCGCAGGTCCGCGCCGTCCCGGAGCACAGCAAGGTCCAGCGGCTCGCCGATGGCCTCTGCGAACAGCAGTTTCTGCAGGCTCTCGGCGTTCGAAACATACTTCTGCCCGACCTTCAGGAGGATGTCGCCGGCCCGGAGCCCGGCCCGCTCGGCTGGCGAACCCGGCAGGACCTCGACAACGAGCAGGCCCTCCCTGCGGCCCGTCCGGACGACGGCGCTCGGCTGCAACTGGATCGGTGTGTTGACCAGGCCCAGGTAGGCCCGGCGGACGCGGCCGTCCTTGAGCAGCGAAGCGATGATCCGCCGGGACGTGGCGTTGATGGGAACGGCCAGCCCGAGTCCAACGCCGGCCACGGCCGTATTGATGCCGACGATCCGCCCGCGGGCGTCTGCCAGCGCCCCGCCGGAACTGCCGGGGTTGAGGGCCGCGTCGGTCTGGATGACGTCCTCGATCACGCGCCGGCTCCGGCCGGACCAGACGGGGATCGAACGGCCAAGTCCGCTGACTACCCCTGCGGTGACGGAGCCGGCGAGCCCGAGCGGATTGCCCACGGCGATGACCAGCTGGCCGACCCGGAGGGACTCGGCGTCGCCCAGTTCGGCCGGTGCCGCGGTGGGTGCCCGGCCGTGGACCAAGGCAAGATCGGAGAGCGGGTCGGCGCCCACCACGTCCACAGCCGTGCTGGTGCCATCGGCGAAGACTGCGTGGCCCGACTGGGCGCCGCCCACCACGTGGGCGTTCGTCAGCAGATAACCGTCCGTGGTGAACAGCACGGCCGAACCCGCACCGACCCTCAGCCTGCCGTTGCGCCCGTTGCCGGTCATTTCGAGCGCTGCGACGTGCTGGGTGACAGCCTCGGCCACGCGGATGACCGTTGCGGAATAGGAATCCAGCGGGTCTTCGGACACATCGGATCCGGATACCCTGCTGATGGACGCGGCCACGGTGCACCTCCTGCTAACCGGTACTCATCCAAGTCAACCACCGCCGCCCCGGCAGTAGTCCTGGCGGCCCTACGCCGTCAGAGAAATACGCCGGATGAAGCGGCGCGGATGCAACAGTTCAGCCCGGCGCGGATCCGCGGCTAGGCTCGGACATAGATCCGCTCGACAGCCAGGAGAACCTACGTGACACCAGCGTCCGCTTCCCCCGCCCCGCTGCCCCTGCCGGGTCTGACCTGGGGCATCAAACGCAGCTTTTTGGACTACATTTCCGGACTCCCGGACGGTGCCGTTTCCGCGGCCGACGGCGCCACGGTCAGCGCGTCCGGAGAGTTCTGTTTCGCCCCCGCCGGCTCCGAGTACGATCCCGCCAGCGGTACCGGCGTGCTGCGGTTCCGCGGCGATGTGCGGGTCGCCGGACACCACGGAATGATGTTCGTCCGGCTGCTGGATCCATGGGTCGAGTTCGCGGCCGGGCACGGGGTCCTGTCCATCAGCACGGGCGACGGCGGCGGCTTGGACCGCTCGGATGTCGGCACCCTGCGTACTGCCGCGCCCCGCAACATGGAAGGGTTCCTCGTCTGGGAGCGCGTCGAGGTGGCGATATCCCAGGCCGGTTCGGAACTGTTCGACGGCCAGTACGCCGACGGCCAGGCGATGGACCCCCTCGTCATCCGGGTGCCGGTGTAGCCGGGGCAGGGCTGCAGCGGCTGTCGGCTGCCTTCCCTCGCCGAACACGGCTGCCGTGCTGGGCACCTGTCCGTCCGTCTGCAAGGATGTGAACTGTCCTCGCGCCGTCGAGGACTGAAACTGGTCAAAGGAGACGCTTCATGGTTGAACCCGCCCTTGTAGCTGACGGCGCAGACAGCGGGGCCCGCCGGCATGTGCTCAGGGCCCTGGCGGCGGGCACAGGAATCGGGTGGGACGGCCCGGACCGGGCCGTTTTCGAAGAGCGCTTCGACCGCCATTTCCCGGTCCTGTTCCGGTTGTTCCACGATCTCTACGGCGCACGGCACGATTGGCTGGATCAGCTGACGGACCTTGTGATGGAGTCTGCCCGCTCGTGGGCCGAGAGGCCTGCCGGGCTGAAGGGCCTCGACGCCGAACGGGAACACAACAGCGGCTGGTTCCAGTCCAACACCATGCTCGGCGGCGTTTGCTATGTCGACAGATACGCCGAGGACCTCGAAGGTGTCCGCGCCCGGATCCCCTATTTCAAGGAACTCGGCCTGACGTATCTGCACCTGATGCCGCTGTTCCTGGCCCCCGAACCGCACTCCGACGGCGGCTACGCCGTCTCCAGCTACCGCGACGTCAACCCCAGGCTGGGCACCATGCAGCAGCTGCGTGACCTCGCCGCCGAGCTGCGGGCGAACGGCATCAGCCTCGTGGTCGATTTCATCTTCAACCACACCTCCGACGAACACGAATGGGCCCGGAAGGCGGCCGCGGGCGAGCCGGCCTACAGCGACTACTACTGGATCTTCCCGGACCGGTCCATGCCGGACGCGTTCGAACAAACCGTCCGCGAAATCTTCCCGGACGACCACCCCGGCTCATTTGTCGATTTGCCGGACGGACGGTGGGTCTGGACCACGTTCCACACCTTCCAGTGGGACCTGAACTACGCCAACCCGGACGTCTTCCGGGCCATGGCCGGCGAGATGCTGTACCTGGCCAACCAGGGCGTGGACATTCTCCGGATGGACGCCGTCGCCTTCATTTGGAAGCAGCTCGGCACGCCCTGTGAGAACCTGCCCGAGGCCCACACCCTGCTGCAGGCCTTCAATGCCGTGTGCCGGCTGGCGGCGCCGTCGCTGCTGTTCAAGTCCGAGGCGATCGTCCACCCCGATGAGGTGGCCCGCTACATCGACCCCGCCGAGTGCCAGCTCTCCTACAACCCACTGCAGATGGCACTGATCTGGGAGGCGTTGGCCACCCGCGACGTTTCGCTGCTCTCCCAGGCCCTGGAGCGGCGCCACAATATCCCGGACGGCACGGCCTGGGTGAACTATGTCCGCAGCCACGACGACATCGGCTGGACGTTTGCGGATGAGGACGCCGCCGAGCTTGGCATCAATGCCTTCGAGCACCGACGGTTCCTCAATTCCTTCTACGTCAACCGTTTCCCCGGCAGCTTCGCCCGCGGCGTGCCTTTTCAGGACAACCCGCGCACCGGCGACTGCCGGATTTCCGGGACTACGGCGTCGCTCTGCGGGCTGGAGGGCGGAACAGCTGCGGCGGTGAACCGGATCCTGCTGGCCCACTCGGTGACCTTCAGCACCGGGGGCATCCCGCTGCTGTACCTCGGTGACGAGGTGGGCCAGTTCAACGACTACGCGTACGCCGCCGAGGATGGCCACGGAACGGACAGCCGCTGGGTGCACCGGCCGCACTACCCGGCTGCAGGCTACGCACGGCGCGCGGAGCCGGAAACCCCCGCCGGGGCCGTCTTTGCCGGACTGCGCCGGATGGTGTCCGTACGGTCAGCGACGCCGGAGCTGGCCGGGACCCGGCTGGTCGGGTTCGACACGAACAACCCGGGGGTCCTGGGGTACCAGCGTCCGGGAAATGGAACGCTGATCCTCGCCCTGGCCAACTTCAGCGACGGCCCTCAGGAAGTAGCGGCGGTGACACTCTCCGGCTTCGCGGCCGGCGCCGTCAACATCCTGACCGGCGCCCATGTGCGCCTCGACGCGGGACTGGTCCTGGACGCCCAGCAGTTCGTCTGGCTCCGGGTGACGCCTGGGTCATGAGGGGCTGGCCGCGGCTCATCGGCGTGGAATACCGGAAGTAGCTGTTGCGGGCGCCCGTTCCGCCGCCGCGCCGCTTCGCCCGGGTGTCGTGTCCGGCCGCACACTGGTTGAGGAGAGCGTGCGGCCGGAATCTGTGGACGAACGGCCCCGTGGCGGCCGGCGGCCGTATTCTGCGGCCTATTTCCACTGTCCCGCATCCCGCTGAGAAGAGACTGAGAGCAACCTCTCCCGGTGGGGCCGGGCGCGCGGTGACGGCAATGCGGCCGCGGTGGTTGTCCCGGACCACGCATTGACGCATTCTTGGAGCATGGCACTGGGCAAACGAGCCCCATCCGGCCCCGGCAGGGACCAGATTCGTTGGGGCGTGCGGAAGCGCTCGACGGCGGTCGCCGTCGGCGTCGTAGCCGTCGCGCTGCTGCTCGGCGGCATCGTCCTTCTCGTCCTGCTGCAGGCGTCCCTGGCCAGGTCGAGCGACGCCGCAGCCCAGCAGAAGGCCCTGGACGTGATCGCCGAGATGGAGGACATGGACATCGAGGATGCCCGCGCCTACATCATGGACACCTCGCATGCGGGCCAGTTCGTTCAGGTGCTGGATGCCGAAGGGTACGTCCTGGCCAGCTCGGACCCCGACGTCGCCAACTCCCCCTTATCAGCCCAGCGGCCCAGCCCGGGCCAGACGATGACCCAGGACGTCTCGAGCCTTCCAAGCATCGGAGACACCGACGACTACCACATCGTCACCGTGGGAGCGCGGACCGGCACGCTCAGCTACACGGTGGTGGTGGCCCAGGCCGCACAGATACAGGCGGACACCATTTCCACGGTCGCGTGGTTCATGCTGGGAGCCACGCCGCTGCTGCTGGTCACTGTGGCCGCGTCCGTGTGGCTCCTGGTGGGGCGATCCCTCCGCCAGGTTGAGCGGATCCGTGGCCAGGTGGCCCGGATCAACGCCGAGCGGCTGGATGGACGCGTCGACGTCCCGCCGACCAACGATGAAATCCACGCCCTGGCGCTGACCATGAACACCATGCTGGACCGGCTGCAGGCCTCGGACACCGAACAGCGCAGATTCGTCTCGGACGCCAGCCACGAGCTCCGCAGCCCGCTGGCCACGCTGAGGGCCGGAATCGAGATAGCAGCGGCCGACCCGACCGGGGCGATGTGGCTGCAGATGAAGGATGTCCTCTCTGAGGAGACGGCCCGCATGAGCTTCCTCGTGGAGGACCTGCTGACGCTGGCCAAAGCCAACGACGGCGGCCTGCGCGTGGAGCAGAAGGACGTCGATCTTGACGATGTGCTGGACCAGGAGATCCGCCGGCTGCGCTCCACCAGCCGGAACCAGATCTCGGCGGAGATCGTTCCGGCACGGATCCGCGGCGACGCCCGCCGCCTGGCGCAGGTCCTGCGGAACGTCCTGGACAACGCCGACCGCCACGCCCTGTCCCGGATCGCCGTGAACCTGCACACCGCCGGGGACCGGGTCATCATCACGGTCGACAACGACGGCGACCCCATTCCGGAGGCGGATCGGGAACGGATCTTCGAACGATTTGTCCGGCTCGATGGCAGCCGTTCCCGGGAAGGCGGCGGCAGCGGACTGGGCCTGGCCATCGCGGCGGGAATTGTGGCCGCCCATCATGGGAGCATCCGCCCGACGGACGGACCAGCGGGTCACTGCCGGTTTGAGATCGTATTTCCCCTTCCGGAACCCGTGGAGCCGGCGGAGGTCACTCCTCGCGAATCTCGGCGGCACGGGGTTCAGGGATCGGGTCGGCGCTGAGCAGGTAGCCCATGCCGCGCACGGTGGTCAGGCTGTGGATCCCGAACGGGACATCGATCTTGCGCCGAAGGTAGCCGATGTAAACCTCCACCACATTGTTCGCGCCCTCGAAAGCCGGGTCCCAGACGTTTTGCAGGATTTCCGCCTTTGAGACGATCTGGTCATGCCGGCGCATCAGATAATGCAGGAGCCCGTACTCCCTGGCCGTGAGGCTGATGAGGGTATCGCCGCGGCGCACACTGTGGCTGACCGGGTCCAGGGACAGTGTGCCAAGCGTCATGATGACAGGCCTGGCGGGCGCTCCGCGCCGGATCAGCGCCCTGATCCGGGCCACGAGCACCAAGAAGCTGAACGGCTTGGTGAGGTAGTCGTCAGCGCCCAGGTCGAAGGCATCGGTCTGGTCGTATTCCCCGTCCTTGGCCGTGAGCATCAACACCGGAGTCCACACTTTGCGTTGCCGCAGTTCCTTCAAGACGTCGTAGCCGTTCATCCGCGGCAGCATGAGGTCCAGAAGGATGGCATCGTACGCGTTCTCCAGCGCCGCCGAGAGTCCCCGCACACCGTCGTGGGCTACGTCGACGACGAACCCCTCGTTCTTCAGCCCGCGGCGGACTGTCTCGGCCAGGGCGTGCTCATCCTCCACCATCAGAATCCGCAATCCGGCCCCCTCCCTTTGGGCCAGTATGGCCCTTCCGGGGCCGGGCTGGAAGGAACCTGGCGAGTCCGGTGGCAGGGTGGTGCCCGTCGCTGTTCGGTCAGCCCTGCTGGGGAGGGCCGAACAGCCAGCCCGAAACGTCGCTGCGCAGGATCACGTGCGGGCCTCCGGTGGAGCTGACGCTCCCGTTGGCGACGTAGTAGCCGCGCCCGGCTCCGGGGCCGCCGGCCGCGCGGTCGATGGCGTCGGTCAGGCGCCGGGTCAGGTGACCGCTGGGGCCCAGGGAGCGCAGTTCATTGAGTTCGTCCTGCGTGAGCCGTCCCAGCACTGCAGCAATATCGGCCATGGTGAATCCTCCCGACGGATGGTGCGGATGGTGCCCAAGGTGGGATGGTGCCTAAAGAATCAGGCTAGGGCACGCAAATTAACGGCACATGACGCCCCGGTGACCGGTGGCGAACAAAGCGCGAAGGCCGGCGCCGCGGGCGGCCGCCTCCTGGTGTCACGAGCGTCACTGCCGCGACTCCCCCGGTCCCCAGCATTTACACGGCGTCATGCTGTACGGTTCAATCCCGGAGATCCGGAGATCCGGGGATCCGGACAGACACTGAACACACGCCCAGCAACTGAAATGAGTACCACCAGGTGGCAACCGATTATGACGAAGTACGCTCCGACGTCGCGGAATCCCGCAACGCTTCCCTGGAGGCGCTCCGTTCGGCGAATGCGCCTGACGCCCGAAGCGTTGTCCGCGAACTCGACGAGGCCGACACCTCCGAAGGCGTGGAACTGCCGGGAGCAGACCTGTCCGGCGAGGAACTGACCGTCACGGTCATCCCGCAAAAGGAGGACGAGTTCACCTGCTTTTCCTGTTTCCTGGTGCGGCACCGGTCCCAGCTGGCCAAGGAGAAGGCCGGCCACGCGTACTGCGCAGACTGCCTCAGCTAGGGCCCTCGGCAGGCGCTCCCCGCCAGGCCATCCGTCGAATACACTTCTGTCACATGCTTCACAATAGTGTCGGGAAGCCGCCGGACGTGACCGGCCGGGGCAGGTTCGGCTACGCTCCTGATTGACGATGCTGCGATTGCCGGCACACGGCCGGAGGCTGATCATGCGTAAATCCAACAGCAGGTTGGCGGACCCTGCTGCTGCGTCCCCGTCGACCGCTGCCAACAACGCCAACGGACCGGAACAACGATCCGACGGCGGGGCGGCCAGGCCGGCTGAAGGACCGCCAGGCCCACGTGCTCGCACCGGCAAACCCGCCCGCGCAGGGAGCCTGCAGCGCGAATGGTCCAGGGCATTCATGCTCGTGCTCCTTGCCCTGTTGGCCGGGGCCGCGGTGACCCTGGTCGGCGTCCGTTTTGTCACGGACCATATGCAGCACGCCGCGGCACAGCACCGCGTCGAGTCGGAAGCCGTCGCCGAGCTTCGGACCGGCCTTGAGACCCACGAACAAGCCGGACTCCAACTGTTGTCCGCAGGACCCGTAGATCAGACCGCCTTTTTGCGGCAACAGAAGGACGTCTCCGCCCAGTTCGATGCCGCGGCCGGGATCCTGCCAGAGGCGTACGGCATGCGGGCCACAATCCGCGAGGCCCGGGCCGCATGGCAGGAGGGACTGTCCGCGCACAGTCTCTGGGGAAGCCAGGTGGCCGGTGTCCACGGCAACCGAGTGGCGGAGGCACCGGCGTTCGCCGCATCCAGCGCGGAGGCCCGCGCACTGCTCGCCGACGTCCGGCGCGCTTCGCTCGACGCGCTGGAGGACGGCGTCGCCCATGGAACCGAGCTCCAGCAGATGGTATCGAGCGTCCGGACGGCCCTCTTTGCGCTGGCCGCTTGCGGCGTGTTCTTCTTCCGCCGGCGGATGAGCAAGTACCTGATTCGCCCCGTGGAGGGGCTGCACCGCGGGGTCGTGAAGCTGCAGTCCGGTGACTACAGCCACCGGATCAGCGTTGTCCGCAATGACGAACTGGGCCAACTGGCCGAGGCCTTCAATTCCATGGCCGCCACCGTGCATGACAACCATCTGGAACTGACCTTCCGTGCCTCGCATGACCCGCTCACGGGCTTGGCCAACCGGGCGGTCCTCACCGAACGCCTCGCCGCCGTGCTCGACCCCGAAGCAAGGGACCCGGAAGCTGCCGGCACCGGGGACTGGGACGGACGCGAAGGCCTGCTGATCATCGACGTCGACGACTTCAAAGATGTCAACGACTCGCTGGGCCATGAGGGCGGCGACGCGTTGCTCATTCAGCTGGCCCAACGCCTGCGGGGCTGCGTGCGCGGGCATGACCTCGTCGCCAGGCTGGGCGGCGACGAATTCGCGATCGTCGTCATGGATGACGGTGGCACGGCGACAGACGACGTCGCACGGCGCATCCAGGCCGCGCTGCGGGACCCGTTCTGCATCGATGACGTCCGGCTGAAGGTAACCGTCAGCGTGGGCGCCGCCCAGCGCAGCGCCGGCACTGCAGATCCGGCCGAGTTGATGCGGCAGGCAGACTTCGCCATGTACATGGCCAAGCACGGCGGCAAAGGCCGCTACCAGCTCTTCGATGCCCGGGGCTATGACGAAATGACCTACCGCGCCGCTCTCCGGGCGGACCTCGCCACGG
Source organism: Arthrobacter sp. P1_H7 (assembly GCF_056405215.1). Lineage (NCBI taxonomy): Bacteria > Bacillati > Actinomycetota > Actinomycetes > Micrococcales > Micrococcaceae > Arthrobacter > Arthrobacter sp. P1_H7. The sequence goes on from NZ_JBFUCO010000011.1 coordinate 126,339, forward strand.
CTGTGCAGGCCGGGCAGTTGCGCCTTGACTACCAGCCCGTGGTGAACCTTGGCACCGGCGAAATCGCCGGGGTGGAGGCCCTGGTCCGCTGGGAGCACCCGACTCTGGGCCGGCTGGGACCGGCCGACTTCATTCCCTTGGCCGAAGAAACCGGCGAGATTGGCCCCATCGGCTGCTGGGTACTGGACACCGCAAGCCGTCACGTCGCCGGCTGGCGCCGGTCCCCGGGAACTGCCGAAGACTTCTGGGTCTCGGTCAATCTCTCCACCCTCCAGCTATCCAGCGACCGGAACCTGGCTGCCCTGGAGCGCATCCTGGCCCACCCCGCTTCGCAGGCTGACAAGGTCATCCTCGAGGTCACCGAATCGGCCCTTGCCACAAGCGCCGACGGCGGCGTCGCTGCGCTAAACCGGCTGAAGAGCTTCGGCGTCCGAATCGCAATCGACGACTTCGGGACCGGCTTCTCCTCGCTCAGCACGCTCGCGGCGCTGCCCGCGGACATTCTCAAGGTCGACCGCGCCTTCCTGTCCGGGCTGCCCGGGGACGCCCCGGCCGCGGCGATGCTCGAGGGCATCCTGGAAGTGGCCAGGAAACTGGACCTGGCCGTCATCGCCGAGGGCATTGAGCACACCGGGCAGCTGGATCTCCTGCGCTCACTCGGCTGTGACATGGGGCAGGGCTTCCTGCTGGCCAGTCCCAGCCCGTCCCCGGTTCTCGTGGCGCTGCTGGCCTCCGGGGCGCGCCTGCAGCCACCGGCCGGCATGGACGCGGCGGCGACGGGCGCCTGAGCCAGCCGAAGGACCGGACCAACGGCCGGTATCGTGCTCAAACGGCGGGGAAATTCAACGAAGGCTCGTCCGCGGTGGCGAGTGTCAGGATGGCCTCCTCCACGGTTTCGTGGTCCTCAAGTTCGCGTTCAACCCGGCGTAAGGCCACGGCGACGTCGTGTTCCCGCAGGTCCCCCTGGATGTCCACCGCCGCCACGACGTAAAGTTTGCGCGGACCGACGTACTCGAGATGCAGGTAAGTGATGCGCTCGATCTCACGGTGCTCGAGGAGGCGGCGGGCCATGGTGGCCTCGATATCACCGGTCACGGCTTGCCCCACCAGGAAGCGCCGGTTCCGCTCGATCAGCACGACAGCAACCGCGGCCAGCAGGATGCCCACCAGAATCGACCCCACGGCGTCCGGCACTGAGGATCCTGTGACCTGGTGCAGGAATATCCCGGCGAAGGCGATGAGCAGGCCGATCAGCGCGGCCCCGTCCTCGGCAAAGACGGCCCGCAGGGTGGGGTCGGAGCCTTTGAGGACCTGCTCGAGGGTGTTCCGGTCCAGCTCGCGCGCCGCTTTCCGGTTTTGCCGGAACGCCTGGATGAAGGACACGCCTTCAAGGACGAACGCGACCGTCAGCACCACGTAGGCGATCGCATAGTCACCTGGCGGTTCCGGAGTGATCAGCTGCTGGATGCCGTGCATCACCGACACCACCGCCCCGGCCGTAAACAGGCCAAAGGCGGCGATCATCGATTACACGTAGGCCTCGCGCCCGTAGCCCATGGGGTGGGCTTTGTCCCGTTTCCGCGCGGCTTTCCGTTCGGCGATGAGCAGGAAGACCTGGTTGCCGGTGTCCGCCCAGGAGTGGGCCGCCTCGGCAGTCATGGACGCCGAGCCAGAGATGAGCGCGGCCACTGTTTTGGCTGCCGCGACGAGGACGTTCGCTGCAAAGGCAATGAGCACCGTGAGCGATGCTGACCAGGACTTCTCACGCTTCACGCAATTTCCCTCCCTCGGCTGCGGATTGCTTGCCAGTGACTACGCTATCTCCCCCGGCCTCTCGCCGACCGGCGTTCGACGCCGGCTGGTTCCATTTGTGCCGGTCAGGCGCACAATATAGCTAGTAAGTTCATCCGCTCGTTTCCACTAGCCGCTCGGGGTGGTGCGCAATGAATGCTCGTCGGAAGCTGCCGTCGCTGGGGGTGCTCCCGGTCTTGCTGGGGACCGGCGGGTGCTCCGCGGCTGACGAAAGCTCAGCGTTCGATGCCGAGGTCAAGGGCGGCGGCACTGACACCTTCCCCGCGCAGACGAAGCCCGGAGCCTACGCGTATCACTGCACCTTTCATCCGGGCATGCACGGGACGCTGGTGGTCAAATGAGCGCCCAGAGCCCCGGACGGTCCGCGCGGGTCCATACCGCCGGCATGACACTGCGCATCCTCACGGCCGTTGCCCTGTTCATTGACGCCGCCGTCCACATCCATCTGGCCCCGGGCTACCAGGCGGGGAACTCCGCGGGGATCGGCCAGGGCAACCTGTTCCTGCTGGAGTCGGCTGTCGCTGTGCTGGCCGGGTTGTACGTGCTGCTGCGCGGCAGCCGGGCGGCCTTCGCCGTCGCGTTCGTCGTCGCCATGAGCGCCTTCGTGGCCGTGGTGGCGTACCGTTATGTGAATATTCCCGCGTTCGGGCCTTTCCCGGCCATGTACGAGCCCATCTGGTTCTTCGAGAAGTCCGTCAGCGCCGTGGCCGAAGGCGCCGGCGCTGTCCTGGCGGCCATCGGTTTCGTCCGGGCCGGACGGCGGACGGACCGGCAGGGCATCAGGTCCAAGCACTGACCAGACCCGGGCCGCGGACTTGCTGGCATGTGGGCGGGTGGTTCAGGCTGAAGTCGTTTGTACAGGGCACGAAACAAGAGGACCCGAAACGAGGGGACCCGAAACCAAAGGACAGGGCGTCTACAGGCACGGGAGCGGCAATCCGGCCCAGAAGCCGGCCTGCAGACCCGCCGGCAGGCTCCGCGTCCCCTGCGGCAGGGCAGGCCGGGCCGGGATCGGCAGCGGCCCGGCGTGCCGTGGCGGATGCCAGCGCCGCCGTCGGCGTCTATCTTGTGGTCTGGGCCTGGCTCGGCACCGCGGTCCTCACGGATCCTGGTCCCTGGCTCCTGGCCCTGCTAGCGGGGGTCGCGGTGATTACCCGGGCCGCCGGCTCCGTCCTGCGACGGACACCCCGGTTTTCCACCCCCGCGGACCGCGTCACCCTCGGCCGGGCAGGCATCGTGGCCTGCTGTGCCGCCGAAACGGTGGTCGGCTTGACCGTCGGCGCCGAAGCCGGACCAAGCCCCCTGGTGGTGGTCCTCGGTACAGCCGCCTTCCTGCTCGATGCCGTGGATGGCCGGGTGGCCCGGTTCACGGGTTCTGCCACGGCCGAGGGTTCACGTCTGGATACGGATACGGATGCCGCCCTGGTTCTGGTGCTGTCCTGCGCGGCGGCCGGAAAATTCGGCCTGTGGCCCCTGGGAATCGGCCTGATGTACTACGCGTTCCTGGCAGCAGCCTGGTTCCGGCCGTCCCTGAAGAACCCGCTGCCGTCCAGCACTGTCCGCAGGGTCATCGGAGCCACCCAGCCGGCGGCCCTGCTGTTCGCCCTGTTGCCGGGCGTGCCTTCGCCGCTCGGAGCGATGGCGCTCGGCCCGGCGCTGGGGCTGCTGGCCTTTTCATTCGGGCGGGACGTGGTCCGGCTGGAACGGCTCCGGGCAAGCCGCGCTTCGGCCGCCGGCTCCCCCACCCCGCGCGCCGGTACACCGGCGGGGACCTAACGCGGGGCAGGTCTCGGCGCCAGGTTCATCGTCGCCGGACCCTGGATGACGGCGCCGTCGGCGGCAAACCGCGAGCCGTGGCAGGGGCAGTCCCACGTCGAATCGTCCGCGTTGAACGCCACCGTGCAACCCAGATGGGTGCAGATGGCCGAGACGGCGAGCAGGTCCCCGGCGGCGTCAGCGTAGACGGCGGTCATTTCGCCGTCGATCTCCACGACGGTGCCTTCGCCGGGTCGCAGCCCGGCGACGGTCGGTTGGTCCGGTAGGTGGGGTTGGGGAGGCTCGTCCGGTTGCTGCCGCGCCGCGCCGGTCTGGCCGGCGGAAGTGCGTTTGGTGTCGAATACCGCCGCCCAGGGGTTGTGACGGCCCGACAGGGTGTCGGCCAGGATCAGGGCGGCGGCGGTGCCGTTGGTCAGGCCCCATTTGCGCAGGCCGGTGATCACATGAAGGTGCGCCGCCGTCGGAGTCAAAGTCCCGGCATAGGGCAACCCGTCGACGGGCATGGTGTCCTGCGTGGACCAGCGGAAGCTGGTCTCCCCGGTGCCGAGGCGTTCCCGGGAGAAAGCCGCGAGGCGGCGGTACCGGTCGGCGGCATCGCCGGCCTCGGCGGCACGGTGCCCCTCGCCGCCGGTGAGAACGAAACGGGAGCCCTCGATGTCGATCGCCAGGATGGAGCGCATCGGCTCGTCGACGCTGATGAAGGTCCCGTCCAGAGGCACGGCAGGAGCCAGGCAGGCCACGAGGTAGGAGCGGTGCAGGTAGCAGCGTTCGGCAAACAGGCCGGCGTCGCCAACGGGGACGTTGGTGGCAACGATCACCTCGCGCGCCCGGACGGTGCCACTGCCGGTCCCGACGACGGCGGGAACCCCGTCTCGGACCGAGGTGACGCGCGAGTCCTCCAGTACGTGGCTTCCACTCCCGTCCACTGCGCGGGCGAGGCCTTGGAGGTACTTCACCGCGTGAAGCTGCGCCTGGTCGTCGAACCGGACCGCGCCCCGGGCACCGAACGGCAGCGGCACGTCGGAGGTAAAGACGGCTGGCAGGCCGAGCCGTTCGGCCAGGGCCGCCTCGTCGCGGACCCGGGCGAGGGCGTCATCGGATTCTGCGTAGGTGTAGTTGGACACCCTGCGGAAGTCGCAGTCGATGCCCTCCTCCGCCACGACACGCGCAATGTGCTCGATGGCGGCCTGGTTGGCCTGCCCGTACGTGCCGGCGACGTCCGGTCCGTGCCGGTCCGCGAGTTCGGTGTAAGCCAGCCGGTGCAGGGAGGTGACCTTGCCGGTGGTGTGCCCGGTGACGCCGGTGCCAATGCGCGCTGCTTCCAGGACCGCGACGGTGTTGCCGGCACGTTTGAGGGCCAGCGCCGCCGTCAGGCCGGCAATCCCTCCCCCGACGACGGCGACGTCGACCTCAAGATCCGTGTCCAGGGACGGATAGCGGGTGGTTCCGGTTGTGGCGATCCAGAGCGAAACCTGCCGACCTTCGGGCATGGGCGATCAGAGGCCCTCAATAGCTTCCAGCCGTCCCGAGCGAACCGCATCGGCGAAGGCCTGGTAGTCCTTTTCGTTCTGGTCCGCATAGCGCTCGGAAAAATCGGTGATGGAGCGGTCGAACTTGTCGCTCTTGCCGAGGTAGGACGCGATCGCGATCGCATCGCCGGACCGGGCGTGTGCCCGCGCCAGCGTCCAGCCGCAGGCGTCGGCATAGAAGGTCATGCCGAGCGGCTTCATCCCTTCCACAACCGCTGAGCCCTTCATGTCACGCAGTTGGCGCCAATAGAGGTACCGGTTGTCCTGCACGCCTTTGGTCCACCCCAGGAAGATGTCGCTCGCGGCCTGCATCATCCGCTGCCCCCGCACCACGCGCTCGCCCGGCTGCTTGAACTTGCTCTTCGGCAGGTGGTCCTCGAGCACTGATCGAGTGGCCTCCTTGACCTGGAGGAACAAGGGGTCCTGTTGATCGCGTCCCTGGAGCAGGACGATGAAGGCCCGGGTGCCGACGCTGCCGACGCCCACGACCTTGCGGGCGACGTCAATGACTTCGAATCGCTCCAGCAGGTGGCGTCGGTCATCCGGCAGCGTAGCCCGGTAGGACCGGAGCTGGTCACGAACCGCGTTCTCAACCTCGTCGCCAGACATACCGTACGTATCTGCCAGTTCCCGGACGGGAATGACGATTGGTGGTTGACTGACAATTCGGTACTTCCCGTCGACGCGCTCGCCGAGCTTGGACAGTGCCTGCAGGCTGTCCTTGGTGTGGGCCTTCGCGACGTTAGCCTTTGCCGCTTTTTCGAGGCCCTGGGCAGCCTTCTTGAGGGCCTTGCCCTTCTGGCTTGCGACAGCCAGGTCGATGGTCCCCATCAGCTGTTCCTCGGACAGGCGGGCGTACCAGATGTCCAAGGTGCGCATTTGCGCGAACTCAGCCATCGCCTCCCGGTACGCCCGAACCGCCCTGAGTGTCGCATCGCGCGTTTCTTCCTGGGTGTATCCGTTGTTGCGGGCCGCGATCGTGAAGCTCGCGGCCATCCGCTTGACGTCATATTCAAACGGTCCGGGAAGTGTCTCGTCGAAGTCGTTCAGGTCGAACAGCAAGGTCCGCTCGGGCGAGGCGAACACTCCGAAGTTGGACAGGTGCGCGTCTCCGCAGAGCTGGGACTTCAGCCCGGCCCGCGGCGTGTCCTTCAAGTCGGAGGCCATGATCTTGGCTGCACCCCGGTAAAACGTGAACGGCGAGACCAGCATCCGGCCGTGACGCACCGGCACGAGGTCCTGTTCCCGGGTGCGGTTCTGTTCCTCGAGCAGTGCCACCGGATCGGGACGGTCGGACGCGGGTTTCCACCCTGTGTGGCTGGACACCGGCACCTTCTCGCGGTATTTCTTGCCCTTCGATTGACGTTCCTCGACGCTTGGATGCTTGACTTTGGTCTCAGCCATGATCGGCGACCTCCCTTTGATGTCAGGAACCGCCATCGGCACTCGTTGCCTGGGTCAGTCCTGTTGAGCGCGCGAACGCACCTTGGGTCGAACTAATGCGATTCTGGCCCCGGCGCGGACAATCGTCAACGCGTTGGTGAAGTCTTGCCGGACCCCGCCGCCGCACACTGATGCCGGTTCGTAGCGCAGCCTGATGGCTGGCCACCGGTTCATCCCGTTCGGGTGATGCCTGCCCTCACCGTGTCGGGTTAGGTTGCAGGACGAGTGGGGTAATCCTCGCTCTTCGCCAACTCGGCAATCATCACCGCAAACCAGATGGAGACATAACCATGGCCGAAGAAGAAGCTCCCGTCCTCGCTGCCCTTGCCGACATCACCGCCGTGTCGCTCGAACGCTCCACGCTCGAACCTCGCGAATTGATGCTGGCCCGGATCGCGGCCCTCGCTGCAGTAGATGCCCCGGCTGGCTCCTACCTGCTAAACGCCGGTACCGCAATGGACGTCGGCATCACCTTGGAGGACGTCCAAGGCATCCTCATCGCAGTTGCTCCAATCGTCGGGACTCCCCGGATCGTGGCGGCAGCCGGCAACCTCGCCAGCGCACTCGGCTTTGCCCTCGAAATGGCGGAGGCAGAACTCGAAGCAGAGGCCGGGGACTAATCCAGTCCTCGCCGAAAGGCAAACTTGACGGTACCGTTTTCTACGAACCGCTCGTCACGGCGTCGGCAGTTCCTCACTGCATCTGCCACGATGCCCTGACCAAAGGCGGCCCATGAACAAGAACCGGCTGGAGGCCTTCAGCGACGGCGTACTGGCGATCGTGATCACCATCATGGTGCTGGAGCTTCACGTCCCCGCCGAACCGACCTGGCCGGCGCTGCTCCACGAACTTCCAACGCTGCTCAGCTACCTGCTGAGCTTCATCTACGTCGGGATCTACTGGAACAACCACCACCACATGCTGCATCTGGCCGGGCGGATCAACGGTGGGGTGCTCTGGGCAAACCTGCATTTGCTGTTCTGGCTCTCCCTCATCCCCTTCACCACCCGGTGGATGAATGACACGGGCCTGGCGGAGGTCCCCGTCCTCGTCTACGGGCTGAACCTGCTGTTCGCCGCCATTGCCTACTACATCCTGAAAACAACCCTGATCCGCCAGCAGGGACGCGGCGGCGCGCTGGACCAGGCCATGGGGCAGGACTGGAAGGGCAAGGGATCGCCTGCGCTCTACATCGCCGGGATGGGGCTCAGCCTGGTGAACCCGCTCCTGGGGATCGCTGCCTATACGGTAGTCGCCGCGATCTGGCTCATCCCGGACCGGCGGGTGGAGCGGTTCATCGCGCACACGTGAGTCTAGAGGCGCACGTAAGTCTCGGGGCGGCTACTGCCGGACGCGTTGAGCCAGCGAGTCGCTCAGGAACCCCAGATGCGCCGGGGTTGGCGCTACCACATGAGCCGCGTAGCCGGGGTGCTTGCCGAGGTACTTCTTGATGTAGGGACACACCGGAACGATCGTGAGGCCCGCGGCGATAGTCTCATCGAGTGCGTGTGCGGCCAGCACCCCGGCCAGCCCGCGGTCGCCATATTCCTCGTTGATCTCTGTGTGGTAGAAAATCCGCTGGCCCGCTCCGACGTCGTCCACGTAGGCGGCCTTGCCGATCACGGTGCCGGCGTCGAGCACTTCGAAACGGCTGCGCTGCGGGTTGTTGCTGATGGTGATCGTGGTCACTACGGTCTCCTTGAGCGGGCCGGATTGGCCCGGCGATCGGGCTTATGGGTGCAGGGCTGGCCGGTATGGGCTTACCGGGTTGGACAGGTCAGCCGCGTGGCCGGATACGGGCATTCGGCAGGGCAGGGGCCGGGAGAGCGGCGGGCCCGCCGGGCGGAAACGGGCCGAACCGCAGGTCAGGTGCTCCACCGGCGGCGTCCTCAGTGCCGGCGTCCTCAGTGCCGGCGTCCGCGCCGATCTCGGACTGCCACTGGGCCCTGTACGCGACGATCTCCTCATGGCTGCGGCCGACGAAGTTCCACCACATCACGATTTTTTCGCCCAGCGGCTCTCCGCCGATCAGGAGAACGCGGGCTCCGTCGCTGCCCGCGACCAGGGTCAGGGACCCGTGGCCGACGGGCAGGTACGCGAGGTTGTCCTTCGGGACCGGCTGCCCGTCCACGGCCAGGGTGCCCGAGTCCACCAGCAGGCCGTGTTCGAAGGACGCATCTGTTTCGAGCGTCAGTTCCGTCCCCGCGTCGAGCAGGATTTCGGCACCCAGCAGGGGTGTGTGGGTTGTGACGGGCGAGACGGACCCGGAGAGCGCGCCGAGGAAGACGCGCATGGTCCAGCCGCTTCCGCTGACCGGCTCGGGACGGTAGTGCTCAAAGGTGGGCGCCATGTGGCGTGCTGTGTCCGGCAGCGCCACCCACAGCTGCGCGCCGTGCAGGACGGTTGTGTCCGGGGTGGAAAATTCCGAGTGGCTGATGCCGCGGCCGGCGGTCATGAGGTTCACTTCGCCGGGCCGTACCGCTGCGTGATAGCCGGCCGAATCCTGGTGTTCGATTTCGCCTGTGAACAGCCAGCTGACGGTTTGAAGCCCGGTGTGCGGGTGGCGTGGGACTTTCATGCCGCCGGAATCCCCGACCTGGTCCGGGCCATAATGGTCCAGGAAGCACCACGCCCCAATGAGGCTGCGCTGGCGCTGCGGAAGGGTGCGCCGCACATCCATCGCGCGCGGGCCGCCCAGCGGGACCTGCCGCGGAACCAGGAGTTCGACGCCGGCGCAGGGCCCGTCCGTTTCGCAGAGGATTTCCTGGGGCGCGACTTCGGTATTGCTCATGATGACAGCCTAGCTTCGCGCGGGCCGCGGGTCAGCCTTCGGCAGCCGGCCTTAACCTGCCAGAACCGGGCCTCAATTCCAGGCCGAACGGCGCAAGGGGGGTTCCGCGCCGCCCGGGCGCTGGACCAGGACCTGGTTCACGCCCGTGATGCCGGCCTCGAAGCCGAGGGCGCTCGCGGCCATGTAGAGCCGCCACACCCGGGCCCTTCCGAGCCCGGCGAAGCGCACGGCCTCGTCCCAGTGCTCCTCCAGGTTCCGCACCCAGGCCCGGAGCGTCAGCGCGTAGTGGCGCCGCAACGCCTCAACGTCCAGGACCTCCAGGCCCGCCGCTTCGAGTGCCGCGACCATCTCCGAAAGGCTGAGCATCTCGCCGTCCGGGAAGACATAGCGGGGAATGAAGGAGTCCGGGTCCGGCGGGGTCGCGCCGGCATTCCAGGAGATCGCGTGGTTGAGCAGCCTTCCTCCCGGGCGGAGCAGGCCCTGCAGGTGGGAGGAATAGTGCTGGATCTGCTCGCGTCCTACATGCTCTGACATGCCGATGGAGCTGATCGCGTCGAACGGCCCGTCGTCCACGTCGCGGTAGTCCTGCACCCGGATGTCCACCCGGTCCGTGCGTCCGGCGTCCGCCGCCCGCTTGCGGGCCAGGGCCGCCTGTTCGACCGAGAGCGTCACCCCGACGACGTCGGCCCCGTAGTGTTGCGCGGCATGCAGTGCGAGGCTGCCCCAGCCGCATCCCACGTCCAGCATGCGCATGCCCGGCTGGAGCCCCAACTTGCGGCAGACCAGATCGAGCTTGGCTGTCTGGGCAGCGTCAAGCCCGGTCTCGTCCGACTCCAAGACCGCGCACGAGTAGACCATGGAAGGGCCCAGGACGAGGGCGTAAAAGTCGTTCCCGACGTCGTAATGGTGCGAGATGGCCGCGGCGTCGCGCCCCTTGGAATGACTCCGGCCGTGCCGGCTCACGCGCGCTTCCTCCGGTGGCGGCGCCGGGTTAGTTCCCAGCGCGCCGAGCCGGACGGCAGTTTTGACCAGCGCGAACACTTCGCCGGGTGTCGGCGGCCGGAACGGGCCGGGCTCGGCAAACTTTCCCGCCGCGCTGAGGGCCGCGAAGGCGGCGAAGATGTCGCCGGGTGCCTCGATATCGCCGGCCACGTAGGCCCGGCTCAGTCCAAGCTGCCCTGGGGACCACAGCATCCGTCGAAGCGCCCGCCGGGATCGGAAAACGACGACGGGGGCGTCTTCCGGGCCCGCTTCCGAGCCGTCCCAGGCCTTCAGCCGCAGGGGGATCCCGTCGGTGCCAAGGATGATCGCCAGTGCGCCGGCCAGCCGTGAAGCCGCATTCGTAGATACCGTCATGTCCAGTGCCCCATTTCCAGTGCCTCGTCTCCGGTGCTGCGGGCTGAGCCCCGCCAGTTCCAAATCTAAGGGCATTACACGCCCGGCAACCAGAGTCTTGGTTCCGATTCCTTTGCCCGGCCCTTCCCCCTTCCCTGCACACCGCCCCTTCCCAGAGCAGCGGCGGCGGCTGGCTCTGGCGCTTGGTGGTGCTGTTGCCTATGGTGTGTCCTATGTCTGAGTCTTTCTCGTCCCTCGTGGACACGTTCAAGAATGTCGGTGTGTCACGGGCCTACGGGCCCGCCGTGAACATCGCAGGAGAAGAGGTCATCCCGGTAGCGGTGGTGTCCTTCGGCTTCGGCGGGGGCAGCAGCCCGGAAGACGGCCAGCCCGGCGGCGGCGGAAGTGGAGGCGGGGGCGGCGGCTTCGTCTTGCCCCTGGGCGTCTATGCCAAGGGCTCTTCGGGCCGCATGACGTTCCGGCCCAACACCGTGGTAGTTCTCGTGGCGCTGGCCCCTCTGGTGTGCGCCGTCGGCATTTCGATCCGCGGCATACTTCGCACCGTGGGTTCCCACCGCTAAGGCCGTGGCCTGAAGCCCACACTCGAGCGCGCAAAAGGTGCGCCGCAAGAACTCTCGCGGCATGGGTCCAAACTTTATGAGCTGCTGCGCACCATTTCGTGAATGCGCATGCTAGCCTCCCCTACATGGGTCGCATTGGGGTGTGACTTCTGACGGTAGAGGAAGGCTGACATGACCGATCAGAAGTTGGCACTTGGCAGGCCGAACGTGCGGCCCTGGGGGGCAGCCATTGCGGCGGCGGCGCTAGTAACGGGCATTCTTTTACCCTCTGCGCCCGCGCTGAGAGCCGAGAGTGGATCCCACGCCACAGGCTGGGACTGCTCGTCAGGCTTCGTGAGCATAACCTTCGACGACGGGCCCAGTGTGTTCAATGAGGACCGCACCGGTTGGATCCTCGACACCCTGCGCGATTATGGGGTGCATGCCACGTTCTTCATCCTGGGCGAACGGGTGGCCGATCCCAACCAGCCCACGCGACCCGATCTCGTCCTGAGGGAAGCATCGGAAGGTCACACGGTAGCCAACCACAGCTGGGACCACCCGGATCTGACCACGCTGAGCACCAGCGACGTTCAGCTGCAACTGTCCCGCGACAACGATGCGATCACCGCCGCCGGCGCAGCGCGCCCAACGTTCTTCAGGCCCCCATACGGCTACACCAACGCCAACGTCGAAGCTGCGGGCGAATCCCTGGGCCTCCGACAGGTGATCTGGGACGTCAACAAGGGTGATACGGCGGCGACCAGCACATCCGGGGTTTCTGATCCGGTCCTTACGGCAGTCCGGCCCGGCAGTGTCGTCGTACTCCACGACTGGGCGCCGTACACGGCTGAGGCTCTCCCCACGATTCTGGACGGTTTGAAATCCCGGAACCTCTGCCCCGGACTGCTGAGCCGGGCCACTACCTACAACGCACAACTGCGTAGCTACGTTTCTGTCGTGCCCGATCCGAACGGGCCGCATGACTCGAGCCCGCGACAATGTCCCTGCAGTGTCTTCACGCCGCTCCAAGCCCCGAGTCTCGCGGCAAGTGCGGCCACCGGTCCGAGCGAATTGGGGATGCGGTTTGCGGCCGATGTACCCGGCGTCATCACTGCTATCCGGTTCTACAAGGCCGCTGTGAACACGGGGCCTCACCCGGTTCGCCTCTGGTCCAGCGGTGGTCAGTTACTCGGTTCGGGCAGCACACAAAACGAGACTGCGTCTGGCTGGCAGCAGGTCGAGATCCCAGGCGGCGTCCACGTGCAGGCCGCGACGCAGTACATTGCTTCGTACTCGGCACCCGCCGGTCGCTTCGCTCAGGACGTGAACTTCTTCACAACAGCGGCGGGCTCTTCGCCGATCCGGGGGCTGGCCAGCGTAGCGGGGGCGGCGAACGGCGTCTACGCGACCGCGGCAGGATCCTTCCCCAGCCACACGTATGCGGCCAGCAATTACTGGGTAGACGTGGTCTTCGTCCCCGATCCCCCCGCACCGACGGTCTCGGCGGTCGATGACGCCGGGTTCACGGCTTTCGAAACGGCGCTTTCGGTGCCGGCACCGGGGGTGCTGTCCAATGACGGAAACAGCGGGCTGGTTGTCTCGGCCTGGTCACAGCCGCAGCACGGTTCGGTAAGCATGACGGCCTCGGGCGGATACACCTACACGCCGACGGCCGGGTTCTCCGGACCGGACACATTCACTTACACGGTCACGGACACGGCCGGATCGACGGCAACCGCCACCGTACGGATCACCGTGTCCGCAGCGGCGACTGTCGCCCGAGACACTTTCACCCGATCCGTCACCGGCGGCTGGGGCACCGCGGATCTCGGCGGCACCTGGACCCCAACGAATACGGTGCTAAGCGTGGACGGCCAGCGCGGCGTACTGGCCCTCTCTGCCGGCCAGAGCCGTCAAGTGTTCCTCAACAGCGTCAGCAAGATGGACACCGACACCACGGCGTCGGTGCGATTGGATACCGCACCGGGCGGAAGCGGAGCCTATGCCAGCCTTGTGGCGCGCCGCGTCGCCCCAACGGTCGAGTACCGCGGGACTGCCAGAGTGCAGGCAAACGGCGCGGTGAGCGCAATTATCTACCGGATGAACGGTTCGCTACCCGAGACGGTCATAGGGCAGGAGGTCGTAGTCCCAGGCTTGTCCGGCGCACCGGGATCAACCCTCGCACTCCGGCTAAGGGCGGGCGGCACCAGCCCCACAATCCTTAGCTTCACTGTCTGGCAGTCCGGTTCGTCCGAACCCTCACCCCAGGTGACGGCGAGCGACAGTACCGCAGCCCTGCAGCTGGCAGGCGTGCCCGGGATTACTGCGTCGCTCTCGTCCAAGAGCGGGCCAACTGCCGTCCGGTTCAACTTCGACGACGTCGCCATAGGCTAGTGGGCCCTTGAGGCCCAGGAACTTACCTGGTAGGGGGCGCGGCGTAGGACATGGCGGGTTCCCGGTCGTCGTCGGCGTCGACCCAGGCCGCGAAGTCCTTCAGCGACATGAAGCAGTAGTAGTCGCAATACCGCAGGTTCTTCTTCTCCGACTTGCTCATGCCGGTAATTCGATGCGGGCCCGGCCACGGATGGGCCGGCGGCGGTCAGCACCCTAGCGTTGCCGCCTGCCGGCATCGGCGATGGCGAGCGCCAGTTCGGAGAACACTTCCTCCGGGGTCCCCGACGCAGCCAGTTCGGTGAAGTGCGCGTATTCGGGCAGCGATCGGTAGGCGGCCCGCAACGAGGTGAGCTCTTCGAGCGTTTCCGTGTCCGTGCCGCGTGCCAAGACTCTTCGATGCGCCTGTTCCGGGTCGATCACGAGGTGGAGCACCACATCAGGTTGGGGAAACTTCGTCAGGAGGAAGGGCAGAAGCCGGCCCCGGGGAAGGCCCCTCGCCTGGCGCAGCGCCAGCTGGCAGTGCAGGTGGCGGTCCATGATGACCAGGCCCGGATGCCTGTGCGCCCTGGCGTGGGAAACCACCACGTTCGCGGTGCGGATGGCTGTTTCTACGGCATCCGCCAGCCGCGGATGAAGCTGTATGCCGAACTGTGCGCCCAGCAGCGACATCCGGCGCCGGCCGGCGTAGTTCCGGAGCAGGAGCGCCTTCTTTCCTGCCCGGTGTGCGGCTGCAACCGTTGCCTGTGCGGCGGTTGTTTTTCCCGACCCGTCAATTCCCGTCAAGACAATCAGCAATCCGGCTCCTCCTGGTAGTGGCGGTGTTCGGGCCCGCGACGCAATCCGGCGGCTTTCCCTTACTGTTACCAACGGCAGGGACGGCTGAATCGTCCCCGGCAAACAGGTGATCCTCGCCGCTATGGGAGGAACCGGCGGCCTCGTTCTAGGACTCTCGCGATTCGTCCCTGGCCTGGCTCAAGGCAACTATGTCGTCGTGAAAAGCCAGATAGAGGTTGGCAATTATGCGTGCGCTCGACAGTGACCCGCCTACCAAGCTTTCAACCTTCTTCAAGCGGTAGCGGACAGTGTTCGGGTGCACAAACAACACACTGGCAACCTTCGCGACATCCAGGTCATTCACCAGGTAGCAGATGACCGTCTCCTTCAGGTCGCTGTCGACGTTTAGGGCCTCAACAAACCTGTTGAGCTTGTCCTTGTCCGGCGCAGACTGCCGACGTGCCAGGAGCCATGTGGCGGGGTCCACCTCATCCAGGCGGACGATGCCCCGATACGTTCCGGAGGCGGTGGCCGCTGCGGCCTGGATTTGCCGGCGGGCAATTCCGGCTGCTGCCTCTGCTTCCCGGAAAGCCTCGGGCGTCCTTGCAAGATCGGAATAGGGTTCAGACAGGCCGACGAAAACAGACCCGGCCGTCAGCTCCAGCCAGGCATCCAGAGCCGACGAGTTCGAAACCACCGCATGGAAGCCCGGCGGGCTTTCGGGCGTTCGCCCGTTCTCTGCCAGCAAGAGCCCCAGACCACTGGCTTCGGCCCCTCGCAAAAGGAGTTCGGAAAAGGACGGGTCCACCGGCTCCTCGGCCGGACTTGCCGCGACCACGGCACGCAGGGGCTCGTACGGCGTGAACCGGAAGGCGCGCATCCGCTCCCAGTGCCTGAACTCGCGGGCCATGGGCACACCGTCTTGCAGCATGGTCAGCAACAGCGTGTTTTCGTGCCGTTCTCTTGAATCCGAAAACTGGGCGATCCCATTAACTGCGGCCAGGAGCCGCTGCGCCGTTTCGAGCAGGACGTCTCCGAGATCCTTCAGCACGCGGTGGTTCCTGCTGGCCACGGCCAGGGTGAAGCCCTCGCCGCGCAGCACCAGCGGCCGCGCCATGACCCCCCACTGCCCTATCACGATGGTCCCGGACGCGTTGTTGCCCTCACGCAACTCTTTCCAGATCAGGTGGGTCGGGCCTCCCCCGGAGGCTTCGACGATTCGTCCGGAATTTTCGTAAAGCACCGCTGTACCCCGGCATGCCATGGCGAGTCTGACGATGAGCGCGTGGACGGGGTTCTCAGCGGAAATACTCTGCAGCAGGTCGTTGCTTATCCAGAGTGCCCGCTTCTGCACGTACGCATCAGGAGATGCCTGCGACTGGTTGATGAAGTTCTCTATGCGGTGGAAGGGAACATCGTGCGCCACGGTATACAGCGGGAATCCGGCTTGTTTGCAGGCCGCGACCAGCTTGGCGGGCACTTGGTCAAAGTAGACTCCAACACCGAAGAAAAGGGCCGCCACGCGCGCTTTCCGCAGATCTTCGACGAGTTTCACGGGCAGCAGTTCATCCCGTTCGGCGTTGACAAACCTCAGCCCGGTGGTCAGCAGGACGGTGTTCGGCTCGAGCCACGCAGCCGGATTGTGGATGTCACTTGTGTGGGCTCCCAATACGATGGCAGCCGGGTTGCCCGGAACGAGAGGGGTCAGGCCCAACGGCGCTTCGGCTACCACGTCGTGAAGAGTGACCGGGGTCCTGTCGGGCATTGTTCCTCCTGGCTGCAGGGGAAGGGAGGCCTTGGCGGACGACCGATTGTAAATCTGACAAAGGTCCCTGCTCCATAATTTTAGTTCCTCCAGTGACAGAGACCCACGTCACAGGGAAAGTTGTTGGTACCCAATCAGCATCCTGGAGGAACTTAGATGTCCAACCTTAGAGTCGCCGTCGACGTCGGGGGTACGTTTACTGACGTTTGTATTTTCGACGAAGAAACCCATCGCATGCGTGTCACAAAGGTCCCGTCGACACCTGCTGACCCCATGTTGGCGATATTGAGCGGCGTGGAACGCGCCGAGATCAACCTCGAGGACGTGTCGCTCTTCTCCCACGGCACCACGGTGGCAACGAACGCCCTCATCACCCGCAACTTTCCCCCCGCAGCCATGGTCACGACCAAGGGGTTCAGGGACGTCATCGAGATCCGGGACGGTACGAAGGACGACCTTTGGGACGCCTACAACGACGTAAGCGGCCCCTACATCCGCCGACGGGACAGGTTCGAGGTGACCGAGCGTACTGACTACGCCGGCAGCATCGTCACTCCCCTGGACGAAGGGGAAGCCCGCCGCCTGGCCGCGGTGCTCCGCAAGCGCGGCGTCACCACCATCGCCGTCTGCTTCATCAACTCCTACGCCAACGCCGAGCACGAAATCCAGATGCGCAAAATCCTGGAAGAGGAGCTTCCGGAGGCAACAGTTTCCACCTCGTCCGAGATCCTGCCCGAAATCTTCGAGCACGACCGCTTCAACACCGCCGTCTCCAACGCCGTGCTGGGCCCCCTGGTGTCCGGCTACGTCAGCCGCCTCGCCGATGAGCTCAAAAGCGGTGGCTACGACGGCGACCTGCTGCTCCTGCACTCCGGCGGCGGTTCCATGACACCCCGCATGGTCAAGCGGTACCCGGTGCGCCTCGCGGCATCCGGCATCGCGGCCGGAGCCATCGCTGCGAAGCACATCGCCCAGCAGTGTGGCTTCGAAAACGCCGTGAGCCTGGACATGGGCGGCACGTCTACGGACATTGCCCTGGTCTCCGACGGTGAGCTCCGCATCACCAAGGAATGGCAGGTGGAATACGGCCACCCCATCGTCTTCCCCAGTATCGAGGTCCTCACCATCGGCGCCGGCGGCGGCTCGATTGCGCATATTGACATTGCCGGTTCGCTTCGCAACGGCCCGCAGTCCGCGGGTGCCGATCCGGGACCCGCCTGCTACGACATGGGCGGCGAAGAGCCGACCAACTGCGACGCCAACGTTGTCCTGAACAGGCTCGGATCCACCCTGGCCGGCGGCGCGAAGACGCTGGACCGCGGACTCTCCCAGGCCGCAATCAAGCGTGTCATCGCTGAACCGCTGGACATGAACGAAGCGGAGGCGGCCCACGCCATCCTCCAGGTCGCGAACGCCAACATGGCCGACGCCGTTCGCCTGATCTCTATCCGCCGCGGTTACGATCCCCGTGACTTCGCGCTGATCGCCTTCGGCGGCGCCGGCGCCCTGCACGGCGCAGAGGTGGCCAGGGAACTGAACATTCCCACCGTCGTCGTACCGCCCAGCCCCGGCGTCACGTCCGCGCTGGGCTGCCTCCTGGTGGACATCAGGCACGACCTGTCCGCGATGTATACGGCCGTTGCCGCCGACGCCGATCCGGAAGACCTGGAGAGCAAGTACAGGTCCCTCGAAACGGAAGCCACGGCCCGGCTGCGCCACGAAGGCGTGTCCGAGGAGAATTCGATCCTGCAGCGGATCATCTCCATGCGCTACCAGGGACAATGGCGTTCGCTGGCCGTGAATATGGGAACCGGTGCCGGCGCTCTGGAAGACGCCATCCAGAGCTTCCACCAGCAGCACGAACGCGAGTTTGCTTTCCGGCAGGACGACCAGCCCGTGGAGATCTACCAGCTGCAGCTGTCCGCCATCGGCAAGACACCCAAGCCCTCCTTCGCCCCGGCGACGGAATGGGTCTCCGAGCCCGGCGAGCCCGATTCGGTCCGGCCGGTGTACTTCGGCAACGACGGCTGGGTTGATACGCCCGTCTACGACCGCACCAAGCTCGGCGCCGGCGCGACCTTCGAGGGCCCCGCCATCATCGACCAGCTTGACTCCACGACCGTCGTGCCCCCGCGCACCACCGCCGAGATCGACGAGTGGCTCAACATCCGGATCCACCTCACAGAGTTCAAAGACGAGCAGGAAGCCTAACCATGACCGACGTGATCACCATGCCAGATCTCCATGTCGCGCACTCCGATGCCCGGCTGGCATCAGGCCTAGACCCCGTGACGTTCGAGGTGCTGAAAAACGCCTTCGTCACCAGCGTCGACCTGATGAGCGAGCAGATTCTCCGGACTTGCTACTCCTTCGTCATCTACTCACGCGACTTCTCTTCCGCCCTGTGTGATGCCAACGGAAACACCGTCATGCAGGGCAGCGGCGATATTGCCGTCCACGTCGGTACCCTGCACTTCCAGTGCAAGGCTGTCATTGACGAATTCAAGGACGACATCCATGACGGCGACGTGTTCGCCATCAACGACCCCTACCGGGGCGGCACGCACTTCAATGACGTCAGCTTCATCCGGCCGATCTTCTCCGACGGCGAGGTGATCGCCTTCGCCCAGAACAAGGGCCACTGGGCCGACATCGGCGGGAACGTTCCGGGTTCATTCGATGTCAACGCCAAGGAGCACTTCGGCGAAGGCCTGCGGATCACTCCCGTGCGGATCTGGAGCAAGGGTGTCTTCCTTCACGACGTCGCCCAACTCCTGGTCTCCAACACCCGGGCACCGCGCCAGGCGATGGGTGACCTCCAGGCCCAGTCGGAGGCTACCGCGGTGTGCGAGCGTGAAGTCCTTCGCCTGGTGGAAAAGTACTCCAAGTCGACGGTTGTCGCCGCGATGCAGGAAACCCAGGACTACGTGGAACGGATCGTCCTGCGCCGCCTGGAATCCCTGCCGGAGGGAGTGTGGGAGACCACCGATTACATCGACTTCGATCCCGGCAAGGGCGAGGGCCTGGTGCCCATCAAGATCAAGCTGACGCTGGACGGCAAGGGCATCCACTATGACCTGACCGGTTCCGCGCCCGCCGTCGAAACCTTCCTTAACTCCGGTTACGGCACCACCTACTCGGCCATCTACGCCGGCACCAAGACGTTCTTCCCCGACGTTCCGTTGAACTCCGGCTTCTATGCCGCCGTCGATGCGGAAATCGGGCCGGAGGGCACCGTGGTCAATGCCGGCTGGCCCTTTGCGGTCACCGGCTTCTGCTCCGGTCCGTACGAAAAGCTGATGAACGGGATCTTCGAGCTGTGGTCGCAGATCATGCCCGAGCGCGCCATGGCCTGTGCGTTCAACCTCGAGTACCTCCTGGTGGGTGGCCGCGACGGCCGCACCGACGATAACCCCTACTTCATGTGGTACGACTGGATGGCCGGCGGCTGGGGTGGCCGAGCCTCCAAGGACGGGGCCAGCGCCACTGCCCCGGTCTTCGGCCCAGGCCTGGCGGTCCAGCCCATCGAAGGCCAGGAACGGCTGTCGCCGGTCCTGACCACCGTGCACCAGATTGGCACCGACTCCGGCGGCCCGGGCAGGTTCCGCGGCGGCCTCGGCATCGAAAAGGGCGGCACCTTGGTCGACGCGACGAAGACCGTGATGAGCTACTGCTGCGACCGTGCCCGCTCCATTACCTGGGGCATCGAAGGCGGCCTGCCCTCCATCCCGCACGGGGTCTGGATGAACAAGGGCACCGATCAGGAAAAGTTCCTCGGGTCCAACTTCTCAGCCGTTCCGTTGCAATCCGGGGACTCGTTCACCCGCCCGTCCGCGGGTGGGGGCGGCTACGGCGATCCCCTGGACCGGCCCTTCGACGAAGTCCTCGAAGACGTCATCGACGACTACGTGTCGATCGAACGGGCAGCGAAGGACTACGGCGTCATCATCCGCGAAATCGACCGCGAACTCGACCAGTTCGAGATCGATGAAGCGGCCAGCACCTTGTTGCGCCAGCAGATCCGCGCCGACCGTCCCGTATGGCTGACCGCCGATCCGGTCGCAGTGGCGGAGAAGTACCGCGCCGGAGCGGTGGACATGCTCGACGTGATCCGCCGCCACGGCGTCATCCTGGACTGGGGCACCGGGGAACTGTTCCCGGAAACCACCGCGGAGTTCCGCAAGAGCATGAAGAAGCGTTCCTCGTCCCACTGGCACTGAACGCATTCTGACTAACACCGGGCCCGCCGGCGCTGATCGCGGCGACGGGCCCCAGCCTCTCATTGCCCGGAAATCGCGACTGATCCGTGACCACGGCGAAGGAAACAGCACAGGTCGGCAGGAATGAACCCCGGATCGAACCCCTAGGCAGTGCCGGGTTCCGCTCCTCTCGAACGACCGAAGGCAAAGCGTCCCCTCCCTAGCTTCTTCAATGATGTGAAAGGTGCGAAATTGTCGTACTCGAACTATGTCCTGCCGGCCAGCATGCGTACCGGAAGATGGTCCCTCACGATGGCTTGGTGGGCGGTCTTCTCCGCGATATTCTGGATCTACATAGCTGTGGCTTCAGCAGGCGCCGTCGGCGTGACCAACACCCTGATTGGCATGGCTCTTACCGTTGTCACGTACGGTGCAATCAACACGGTGCTCTCGCGCTATGCGGCGCGGACAGGGCTCACCGTCAGCCTCTTCTCCCGGACACTGTTCGGGCTGGTCGGTTCCGCCCTGGCATCGCTGATCTTCGCAGCCACTGCCATTTACTACGCGGTGTTCGAAGGATCCATCATTGCCGTGGCGTTCCACGAGTACTTCGGTGGAAGCATGGTGGTTTGGTACGGCATCGTGGTGCTGTACGCCATTCCCCTGGCCCTGGGGGGCGTGCAGTACTGGCTGGACAAACTCAACGGTGTCCTGCTCCCGCTCTATGTTGCTGGACTGGTTGCCGTGGTCATCGCCGCCACCCTCATCCGGGGCGTACCGACGGACTGGATTGGCCAGGCAGCCGCCTCGTCGGCGCTCCCGGGCTGGCTGACGTCGTATCTGATCTACATGGGCGTCTACATTATGATGATGTACACCTTTGACTACGCCAGGCTGGGACGCAAACGGGACGAAAAATTCCTGGGAACAGTGACATTCGGCTGGGTTTTCTACGCATTCACGTTCGGGCTGAACGGGCTGGTTGGCATCTACATCATGAGCGCATGGCGAATTGAAGCCTCGGAGACCGGGGTCGTCCAGGCGTTCATCTCTTCCCTTGGACTTGTCGGCCTGCTCGTCATCCTCATTTCCCAGACCCGCATCAACACGGCAAACTACTTCCTCGCATCAGAAAACCTTTCGGCATTTGCCAGCCGGGTATTTAGGCTCGAACTGCCCCGCTTTGTCTGGGTGATCGTCTGCGGGGCACTGGCCTTCTTGCTCATGCTCACGGATGTTCTGAGTTACCTTCTCAAGGCCCTGGCCTGGCAAGGCGTCTTTGTCACCGCCTGGGTTGCCGTCGCACTGGTCTTTACCGGCATGAATTGGAATAAGCAGGACCGTGTTCCTGATATCCGGCCAGCCAGTCTCAAGGCGGTCAGCCCCGGAGCAATCGCTTGGGTTTTCGCTTCGGCGGTCGGAATTGCCCTCACGGAACAAACTATGTGGCCGGTCGTGTCACAGCTGACGCCCCTGATCACCATGGCGTTGGCCGCGGGCGTCTACTACGGCGCCTATAAGATCTCGCCGCCGCGTCTGATCAGCGCCGCAGAGACTATTGAGCCAACCGAGGAAGAGTTGGATCCTGCCATCACGCATTAGGCCAATCGCAGGGAATATCGCCAGCTCATGCAGCCGAACTCCACCGGACAACGTCGTCCGGTGGAGTTCGGCATTTGCCCCCGCTACTGCTTGGACCTCCGGGCGAAGACCATCGCCAGATAAGGGCGCGAATGCCGCCTTGTACGCAGAGTGGCAGACTATGATCGGGCGCAAGAATAACCGCACTTTGCACCTCTGGATCGGGGAGCGCCTTTCTGGATAACGGCAACGCCTTTACTGTTGCATTCCCCGAAACGGGGAAATACAGGACTGCCAGCACCATATCGGGCGTGTTCTTCTTCCTCTACTGGATCCTGTGGGGTGTCGCCTGGTTCGGGCCAGCAGAACTTCCGGATTTGCCGTTGGTCATCGTCGGGGCAGTCTCTTTTTGGCTCTACTTAGGGTTTTCCATCTATGCGACACGGAAGCTGAAAGAGCTTGATCCCATCATCAATCGCCGATTCGCAGCAGAGTTCGATTCGCAGCAGAGTTCACAGCGCACACCGCCGATGACTTCCCCCCGGACGTAGACATCTTGATGGTCAAGCGGTCAGTAGCCGTCCGAAGGGATGACGGATCTGTCTTCGTCTGGGGCGTAAAACAGTCGAAGGATGCCTTCACCGTATTTCCGATGCCCTGAGGCCAGACGGTATGCCAAACGAACGCCCGCAGGAGAATCCCATCCGACCGCAGGTGCCTCTTCATCTGTCATAGCGCCAATGCCCGGCGAGTCGTGCGGTGGGGGCCATTCTGGCCGTCCTGCCGGGCAGGGATACGGATGCCGTGCCGCTCCGAAGGCAAAACGCTTGCCGCCGGCTGCACCTCGCCATTTTGATCGAAGAAGCCGGGCAGTCCGGCGTCGACGACGGGCGTCCAACGAGACCGATCGGCCGAAACGGTCTGGGTAGGCACGGCGCAGGTTGTCACAGATATGCCGCTGTACCGAGGGGCCGATGTAGCCGATGAGGCTTAGGGGTGTCATGGGCAGGACCCACGGTGCAAGAGAACGGTCCACGGCGACCGGGTCGCCGCCCGGCCCCGACGACGCCAAAGGATTCGATCCTTTTTGGCGTGGCCGGGGAACCGGCCGTTACCGGCTAAGGGTCAGCAGTATGTGAAAGAGGTTGTGACATCTGGTCCTGTTTCCGGCCGTAGGAGACCGTGCGCGTCACAGCGGGGCGTGACGGCCGCTGCGTTCAGCGGAAGGCCCCTGTGCCTGTGAGCTTCTGTCCGAGAATGAGGGTATGGACTTCGTCGGTGCCTTCGTAGGTGCGCACCGATTCGAGGTTGTTGGCGTGGCGCAGGGGCGAGTGTTCGAGAGTGATCCCGTTGCCGCCCAGGATCGTACGGGCTTCGCGGCAGATCTCGATCGCCTCGCGGCAGTTGTTGAGCTTGCCCACGCTGATCTGGTGGGGCTGCAGTTTGCCCGCGTCCTTGAGGCGGCCCAGGTGCAGGGCCAGGAGAAATCCCTTGTTGATCTCCAAAGCCATGTTCACGAGCTTCTGCTGGGTGAGCTGGTACCCCGCGAGCGGGCGGCCGAACTGAAGGCGACCCATGGAGTACGTCAGGGCGTCCTCGAAGGCATCGCGTGCCGCACCCATCGTGCCCCAGGCAATGCCGTAGCGCGCCTCGTTGAGGCACGCGAACGGGCCCCGGAGACCGGTGACGTTGGGCAGGACTGCCCCGGCGGGGAGGCGCACGTCGTTCAGCGTGATCTCGCACTGGATCGAGGCGCGCATCGAGAGTTTCTGCTGGATCGGCGTAGCCGTGAAACCCGGGGTTTCCGTCGGGACGACGAAGCCACGCACGCCGTCGTCGGTCTGGGCCCAAATCACGGCCACCTGCGCCACGTTCGCCAGCCCGATCCAGCGCTTGGTGCCGTTCAGGACCCAGTCTCCGCCGTCGCGGCGGGCGAACGTGGTCATGGATGATGGGTCGGAGCCGGCGGTTGGCTCAGTGAGCCCGAAACAGCCGATCGCCCTGCCGGCGGCCATTTGTGGCAGCCACTCCAGTTTTTGCTCCTCGGAACCATGCTTGGCGATGGCGGACATCGCGAGGGAACCCTGGACGGAGACGAAGGTGCGGATGCCGGAGTCGCCGGCCTCGAGTTCGGCGGCGGCGATCCCGTAGCCGACGGCCGTGCCGCCGGCGCAGCCGAACCCTTTCAGGTGCATTCCGAGCAGGCCCAGTTCGGCGAGGTCGGGCACGATTTCGAGCGGGAACCGGGCCTCGTCGTACCATTTGGCGATGTTCGGTTTGATTTCCTGCCGGACGTACGTCCGGATCCGGTCACGGAGGGCGAGCTCTTCGGCGCTGAGGAGGGTGTCGAAGGAGATGAGGTCCGAGGGGTCCACGGCAGCGGCTGCCTCGAGGTCGGCGGAACTGGGGGCAAGAGTCATGGGGTGGTCCTTCCTGGGCCTGAGTGACCGGGGGCATGGGCGGGGCTTTGAGGGGTGCAGAGGGTGGTCGTGCTTTTCGGGTGCCGCAGCCAGTCCAGTACGTCTTCGGTGTGCTCCCCGAGCGCGGGCGGCGCCTGGGTCCGCGGCGGCAGCGCCGGCGTCCAGGTGATGGGGTGGCGGATCTGGCGTCCGATGACTGAACCGCCGCCGTCGTGCACTTCGATGGTCGGCGCCAGACCCAATGACTCCGCGAAGGCAATTCCTTCCCCGATGCTGGCTACGCGCCCGGCTGGCACGCCCGCCGCGACCAGGGTGTCCTGCCATGCCTCCGCCCGTGCACCGGCGAGCCCGGACTCAAGCAGCGGAATGAGCTCGCGGCGGTGCCGGACGCGGAGCGAGTTGGTCACGAAGCGCGGGTCCGCTGCAAGCTCCGGCACGCCGATGGCTTTGCAGAGCCGCGCGAACTGCGCGTCGTTGCCCACAGCTACGGCCAGGGGGGTGTCGGCCGTGGCCAGGAGCTGGTAGGGGACGATGGAGGGATGATCGTTGCCCATTCGTTGAGGCACGACGCCGGCCCCCAAATACGCTTGTCCCTGATTGGCCAGGGCGCCCTGGAGGCTGGAGAGCAGGTTGACCTCGATCCTGCGGCCCCGTCCTGTGTAAGCACGCTCGGAAAGGGCCGCGAGGATGCCGATCGTCGCGTCCTTCGCCGTCAGGACATCGACCAGCGCGACCCCCACTTTGTAGGGGTCGCCCTCCGGGTCGCCTGTAATGCTCATGAGGCCGCCGAGCGCCTGGACGATGAAGTCGTACCCGGGAAGATCCCGGCCGTCGGTGGAGCCGAAGCCCGAGATCGACGCGTACACGAGTCCCGGGTTCTCGTCCGTGAGCGACTCATAGCCGAGCCCGAGTTTGTCGAGCCCGCCGGGCTTGAAGTTCTCGACAAGAACGTCTGCGCGGCGCGCGAGTTCCCGGGCCAGCTCGAGGTCATCGGGGTCGGTCAGGTCCAGAGTGATCGATTCCTTGTTCCGATTGACGCCCTCGAAGTAGGTTGCCCCCGTTGGCGAGGACGGCGGAGACCACTGGCGGGTGTCATCCCCGGTTCCCGGGCGTTCGACTTTGATGACACGGGCCCCGAGATCGGCCAGAGTCATGGTCGCCAGCGGCCCGGCGAGCACGCGGGAAAAGTCCGCGACGAGGATTCCCTCGAGGGGCGCGCTGGGCGGGGCCTCGGACCTCATGGCCGGCCTCGGTCGGGCCACATTGCAGGAACACTCATGACAGCACCGAGCGAATGGATGCCTCCAGCACGGCCAGGCCCTCATCGAGGACGTCGGCCTCGATCCCAAGCGGTGGAAGCAGGCGGATCACATTTCCGTTTGTCCCGCAGGTGAGGGTGATGACGCCGTGGGCGTTGGCTGCCTTGGCGGCGGCGGCGGCCAGGTCCCCGCGGGGTCCTGAGCCGTCGCGGAACTCGATTGCCATCATGGCGCCGCGGCCGCGCACGTCGGCGACGCCCTCCAGTGCCACCAGGGGCTCCAAGCGCCGACGAACTGCGGCCTCGATGCGACCAGCATTCTCCAGCAGGGTGCCCTCGCCGAGGATTTCAAATACCGCCAGGGCGGCCTCGCAGGCCACCGGATTGCCGGCGTAGGTGCCGCCGAGACCGCCGGTGTGAACGGCGTTCATGAGCTCGGCGCGCCCGGTAGCGGCCGAAAGCGGCAGGCCTGCACCGAGGGCCTTCGCGGTCAGGGTGATGTCCCCGGCGATGCCCTCGTGCTCGGAAGCAAACAGCTTCCCGGTGCGGCCCATGCCGGTCTGGATCTCGTCGATGACCAGGACGATTCCGTGGCGCGTCGCGATCTCCCGGAGCCCGGCGAGGAAGCCGGGGGCGTGGACGATGAAGCCGCCCTCGCCCTGGATCGGTTCGATGACCATCGCTGCGAAAGTTTCCTGCCCGTGCTCGGCAAGAAGCGCCTCGACCTGCGTGAGGGCTTCGCCGGGTCCATCAGGGGTGGCGTGCGCGGGCGCCGTCGGGCCCCGGAAGACGGAACCCGGGAGCGGACCGAAGTTGAGCCTGTACGGGTTTTCCTTAGCCGTCATGGCCATCGTGAGCTGGGTGCGGCCGTGATAGGCGTCATCGAAGACGAGGATGTTCGAACGCCGGGTTGCGGCGCGGGCGATCTTGACCGCGTTTTCGACCGCCTCCGCGCCGGTAGTGAACAGGGCGGTCCGCTTCTCGAAGTCGCCGGGCGTGTGCTCGTTGAGCCACCGGCAAACGTCCACGAAGGACGCATATTCGGTGACCATGAAGCAGGTGTGGGTGAAACGCTCGAGCTGGGCGGCGGCGCGCCTGGCCACCCGCGGGTTGGCCGCGCCGACGCTCGTCACGGCGATGCCGGAGGCGAAGTCGATCAGGTGATTGCCGTCAACGTCCACGAGAAGCGCATTCAGCGCGTGGTCGATGAACACGGGCATGGTGATGCCGAACGCGTCCGTGACCTGCCGGCGGCGTTCCGCTTCCAGGTCCCGGGAACGCGGGCCGGGGAGCTCGGTGAGCAGGCGTCGGGCCGTGGCTGCGACGCTGGCCGGATCATCGGCCCGGGCGGGGGCGATTTCTCGGGTGGCGGTCATGGGTCCTCCTCGTGTGTTTGAATCCACGATAGGGACGGCGCAACCCATTGTCTTTGGATGATCCATCCCAATTGAGGAGACGAGAAGCCGGATTGCACAAAGGCGCGTGCCCTATGATCTATGCATGATCACCCTCGCGCGGCTCGTCGAGGCTGCCAAGCCTGACCTGGTGCCCTTCTGGCCGATCCCGCTCCCCCGCGTTGAGCTCACGGGCGTACATGTGTCCGAGCTGGAGGATCCGACGGTGTTCCTCTACGGCGGCGAACTGCTCCTGACCGTGGGGTTGCAGCTCGGCGGCCTCAACGGTGACGCACGGGCGGACGCGGCCCGAAATTACGTACGGCGGCTCGTCGACGGCGGCGTTGCTGCCCTGGGACTGGGCCTGGGTTCGGGCCACGCCATGGTGCCCGACGAGCTGCGGGCGGCGTGCGTGGAATCGGGCCTTCCCCTTCTGACAGTTCCCCGGGAATCCCCCTTCCTGGCCGTGTCGCGGGCCTACTGGGAGCTGGTCAGGCAAGGTGGCGAGGCCGAACTCACCGCCCTGCTGGGACTTCAGGTGGCGCTCACCCGTGCCGCCGCCGACGAGGACGCCGAGCCCGAGATCGTGCGTGAACTTTCCCGCGCCCTCGGCACCTGGGTTGCCTACCTTCCCGAAGGGGAGGGACCGCCGTCGTCTGCTGCCAGCGGCGGAGAACTGCCAGCCGGACTGCTGGCGGAACTGGCCCGCGAGGCTGCCCGGCTGCGGACCGCGCGCCGCGGCGCGACCGGCAATATCCAACTGGCATCCGGCACGGCTTCCCTCTATCCGGTATCGGACGGCCCGGCGATGTCCGGCTACCTTGCGTTGGGCCGAAGCGGGCAACTTGCGGCTGCAGAACGGCACCTGTTCCTGACCGCGTCCACGCTCCTTGCGGCGCGGGCGGCAGGACAGCGCCGCGCGGCGGCTGAACGGCGCCGCGCCGAAGGGATGCTGGCGGCGCTCGTCCTGGAGGGCCATGATGACGCCGCGCGCCTCCTTGCGACGCAGATGGGCTCCGAACCACTGCCCGAGACGGCGTTTGTCGCAGTGCTCCCGGACGCTGAGCAGATGGCGGCGCAGCCGCTTCCGGCCGGACTCGTGCTGGAACGGTCCGGTGTTCTGTTCGTGCTCCAGGCAGCATCGAGCCCCTACCCGCAGCTGCCAAAGGGTGCCCGCGGAGCGTGGGGCGGCCCGATGCCGCTTCGGCGCCTGCACGAAATCGCGGCCCAAGCCGCCGAGGTTGCCAAGTCGGCCCCTCCCGGACAGCTCATCCGCGTCGGCCACGGACTCGATCTTCCGGCCGACAAATGGGTGGACGAGCTGGTCGCGCACCCGGGCCACCTTTTCGAGACCGTGCGCGCGTACTTGGCCCACCGCGGGCAATGGGAGGCCGCCGGGCGCGAACTCGGGGTGCACCGGAACTCGGTGCGCTACAGGATTGCCCAGGCCAGGGAACTCCTCGGGGTAGACCTCGATGATCCCGACGTCGCAGCCCAGCTCTGGTTGGCCCTCAGGGGCCGGACCCAGGCACCGCGCAACGAGGCACCGCGCAAGGAATAGCAGCCTCGGCGCCCCGGGCCAATCGTTGGACCCTTCGGCCGATCTCCCAGACGACCAGGGATTCTCCCTGCCCGGTTCCGGCGAGCGACGTTTTGGCGAATCGTACAAAGAAAAGGCGAACTCCTGACGTTCTGCCCCGTGACTGGCGTTGTCCGGCCGCCTACTCTCAATGGACAGTCCGTAGTCGGGGGGAACGATCTCCCACTGGGACGAAAGCACCCTTTGAGGAGGAACGATGAGAACAGCCCAACCCGCCACCCGAACTCCCCGGTGCGCGCCGTTCGCTCTCCAGGAACCGGCCCCCTCCACAGCTGCAATGCCTGATGTGGAGGAGGCAACCGTGACGATCGAAGACACAAGCCGAACCGCGCTCACAGCCAGCCGCACCAGGACCATCCGTGGAGCGGTGCTTGAATCCATCGGGGCGGACCGGCCCTATACGGACTCACGGCCCATCCAGGTGCAGGACCTTGAGCTGGACGGACCGGGACACGGTGAGATCCTGGTCCGCATAGAGGCCGCCGGGGTCTGTCATTCCGACCTGTCCGTAGTCAACGGAAACCGGCCGCGGCCGGTTCCGATGCTGCTCGGTCATGAAGCCGCCGGCATCGTGGAGGAATTGGGCACAGGCGTCGATGACATCCCGCTCGGCCAACGCGTCGTCATGACCTTCCTCCCCCGGTGCGGCGAATGCGCGGGATGTCAGTCCAACGGCAGGACGCCGTGCGGGCACGGCAGTGCGTCCAACACTGAAGGCACGCTGCTCGGTGGCACCCGGAGGCTTTCCAGGGCCGGAGAGCCCGTGCACCACCACCTCGGAGTCTCCGCATTCGCCACGCACGCCGTGGTGTCCCGCCGCTCCGTTGTGCCCGTCGACTCGGACGTGCCGGCGCATATCGCAGCGCTGCTCGGCTGTGCCCTGCTCACCGGCGGCGGAGCGATCCTCAACGTCGCCAAGCCCGGCCCCTCCGCCAGGGTGGCCGTTGTAGGGCTCGGTGGCGTAGGCATGGCCGCGCTCATCACCGCCGTCGCCACCGGCGTCGAATACGTGGTTGGCATCGACACGCTGCCAGCCAAGCTGGACGCCGCCAATAGACTCGGCGCCGCTGACGCCATGACCTTTGCGACTGCGCTGGAACGAGGCGAGAAGTTCGACGCTGTCATTGAAGCGGCAGGACACCCCCGCGCCCTGGAAGCTGCCATCGCCCTCACAAAGCCCGGTGGCATCACCGTGACCGTGGGACTGCCGGCCCCGGGCCAGCCTGCCTCGATCGACCCGCTCGCCCTGACGGCCGAGGGGAGGTCGATCGTCGGCAGCTACCTCGGCTCGGCCGTTCCGGAACACGACATTCCGATCTACGCAGAGCTCTGGCGCTCCGGGCAACTGGCCGTTGAGGGACTTGTCTCGGACACCATCGCGCTCGAAGAGATCAACCGCGCCATGGACACCCTCGACGGCGGCCACGCCCTCCGCCAGATCATCACGTTTTCCTGATCTACCT
This sequence comes from Arthrobacter sp. P1_H7, assembly GCF_056405215.1. Classification (NCBI taxonomy): domain Bacteria; kingdom Bacillati; phylum Actinomycetota; class Actinomycetes; order Micrococcales; family Micrococcaceae; genus Arthrobacter; species Arthrobacter sp. P1_H7. The sequence continues at coordinate 156,436 of NZ_JBFUCO010000011.1, forward strand.
AATATTCCACCACTGAGGAGAGACCTTCATGTCATCCACCAACGACCACATTTACAGTGCCATCGTCATCGGCGCCGGCTTCGGCGGATTGGGCCAGGGCGCCCAGTTCGTCCAGGACGGCATCGACGACTTCCTGATCCTGGAGCGCGGCAGCGACGTCGGAGGTGTGTGGCGGGAGAACACCTACCCCGGCGCCGCATGTGACACCCAGGCACTCGTATACTGCTACAGCTATTTCCTGAACCTGAAGGTTTCCCGGATGTTTGCCGGCCAGGAGGAACTCCAGGGCTACCTGCGTTCCCTGGTCGAGGAATTCGGACTCGGCAAACACATCCGCTTCGGCCAGAACATCCTGGCTTCTGAATGGGACCAGGACCGCCGCCTCTGGTCAGTCCAGACCGACGACGGCTCCCAGTTCCTGACCCGTTCCCTGGTCGCCGCATGGGGACAGCTGAACGACCCGAACATCCCCGTCTTCCCCGGCTCCGACAAATTCGAGGGCGCGGCATTCCACTCGTCCACGTGGCGGCACGATCTTGATCTCACCGGCAAACGGGTCGCTTCCATCGGTTCGGCCGCAACCGCGGTCCAATACGTGCCCGAGGTCGCGAAAATCGCCGCGAACCTGACGGTGTTCCAGCGTTCAGCCAACTACGTCCTCCCCCGGGACCAGTACGTCTTTACGAAGGAGGAGAGTGCGAACTTCCTGGCGAACCCGGACACCTACCGCCAGCAGCGCCAGGAAATCCATGAGTTCCGCGAAGCCGGATTCGAGCGGACGCGCCGCCACACGGCAGCCTCAGAGGAAGGTGTCCAGCTCGCCCGCCAGCATCTCGAAACCCAGGTCTCCGATCCCGCACTGCGGGACAAGCTCACTCCCGACTACGACTTCGGCTGCAAGCGCATTCTGCGGAGCGACGATTTCTACCCTGCCCTCACCCGCGACAACGTGGAACTGGTGACGGAGGCCATCACGGAGTTCACCCGCGCTGGCATCCGAACGGCCGACGGCGTCGAGCACGAGTTCGATGTGATCATCTACGCCACCGGGTTCAAGAGCCATGCGTTCCAGGGATCGATGCGCGTGGCGGGACGAGGCGGACTCCGCCTGGACGAGCGGTGGGGCACCGCCCCGGAGGCGTACCTCGGCATCACGGTCGACAACTTCCCCAACCTCTTCCTGGTCTACGGACCGAACACCAACCTGAACCACAACTCCGTGGTGTCCATGCTGGAAGCCCAGCACCGCTACATCTCACAGGCCGTCGAGTACATCGCTGCCGACGAGTCGCGGATTCTCGAGGTGGACCGCGGTGTGCTGGATATGTTCAACAAGCGCGTTCAGGACGAGCTTGGACAGTCGGCCTTCTCCTCCGACTGCTCCTCCTGGTACAAGAACGAGGAGGGCCGCGTTATCAACAACTGGTCCGGAACGGTCGAGGAATACCGGGCAAGCACCCGTGAGTTCGAACTTGACGACTACCTCCAACTGGCAGACGCCGGGCCCGTGAAATGACCCAGCCAGACCTGTTCAGCGGAAGGCCGGTCGCCGCGGACGCCGCGGAGGTTCTGGAGAAGTTCCGGGCCTCCGGCGGCCGTCCGTTTCACACCTACCCGGTCCATGAAGTTCGTGAACTCTATGAGCGCGGGTGTGCGTCGAACGGGCTGAGCGGAGATGCTCTTTCTTCCGTTTCCGACTTCACCGTGGACGACTTCCAGACGCGGGTTTATGACCCGCGGGTCTCCTCCGGCCCCACCCCCGTGGTGCTGTTTTTCCACGGCGGGGGGTGGGTCATGGGGAGTCTGTCCACGCATGACGGGCTCTGCCGGCGGCTGGCTGCCCTGACAGGTCTGCCGGTCGTGGCGGTGGACTACCGGCTTGCCCCGGAGCATCCGTATCCCGCGGCAATCGAGGATAGCCGGGCCGCGTTGGACTGGCTGTTCACGGCGGGTCGGGTTCACGGACTGGACGTAACCGAGGCTGTTCTGGTCGGCGATAGTGCAGGAGGTCAGCTGGCGGCGGTGCTGGCAATCGAGAACGCCGGGATGGCTGACCCGCTGCCGGTCGCGGCGCAGGTCCTCATCTATCCGATGGTGGATCTGACCATGTCCTCGCCGTCATATGCCCGCGTCACTGAGGGTTTCCCCTTGGTAGCGGAGACGATCGCATGGTTCGCGGACCTGTACCTTCCGGAGGCCGTGGACCGTGCGGCGCCTGACATCAGCCCGGCGTTCGCCAGTTTGCCTGCACGGCTTCCGCCGGCCTTCGTCATCACAGTGGACAACGATCCGCTGGTTGATGAGGGTGCCGGCTACGCCGCCGCCCTGGCGCGGGCCGGAGCAGAGGTGCGGTACCAGCACCTCCCGGGGTACGCGCACGGCCTTCTTACCTCAGCCGGCCGCATCGGCCGCGGAGCACAAATCGTCGAGGAAATCGCGGCCTTCATCCGCAACAACAGACTGGAGTCGGCTCCGGCGTAGGGACCACCCCGGCCCAGGCCGGACCGGCAGCCTCAGCCGCTGTTGCGCGCCCGGCTGGGCTGCACCCGCGGCGGTTCCCCGGGCATCTTCGGAAAGTCCGGCGGGAACGGCAGCTCCCCCAGCCCGGCTTCGAGGTCCCTGTTCCACCATTCCAGCAGGAGATCGACGGAGCCCGCGCCGCCCGCGTGCATTTCCTCCCACGGATCGCCGGAGGCTTTGAGCCGCTCCGGCACGGTGGTGATCGTGAAGGCAGCCGGGTCGACGGACCCGAGCTCTTCCCAACGGATCGGGCACGACACCGTCGCGTTGGCGAGTGCCCGCGGGCTGTAGGCCCCCGCGATCGTGCGGTCGCGGTTCGCCTGGTTGAAGTCGACGAAGATGCGGGCGCCGCGTTCCTCTTTCCACCATGCCGTGGTGACCTGCTCGGGCATGCGACGCTCGAGTTCGCGGGCCGCCGCGATGACGGCGTGCCGCACGTCCAGGAACTCCCGGGTCGGCTCGATCGGGGCAAAGACGTGGAGCCCGCGGTTCCCCGAGGTCTTGATGAAGGTCTCCAGTCCGGCCTCCGCGAGGACGCGCCGCAGCTCCCGTGCGACCGGAACGGCCTCGGCGAACCCGGTCCCGGGCTGCGGGTCGAGGTCGATCCGCAACTCGTCCGGATAATCCGGCTTGCCGGCCCGGGAAGCCCAGGGGTGGAAGACCACCGTATTCATCTGCACCGCCCACACCGCGGCGGCGATTTCGTCAATGACCAGCTGGGGATGCGTGCGTCCGCTGGGATAGACGACGTCGACCGCGCGGATGAAATCCGGGGCACCCTTGGGCGGGTTCTTGGAGAAGAACTGCTCGCCGTCCACCGTGTCCTTGAACCGCTGGAGCGTCACCGGCCGGTCCCCGTTCGCGGCCAGGAAGGCGTCCCCGACGTCCACCATGTACCGGGCCAGGTCCAGCTTGGTCAGCCCCGGGCCGGGCCAGACGACCCTCGCCGGGCTCGACACCCGCAACTCCCGGTCGCCGTGCGGACCGCTGACAGTGAGGTGGACTTCTTCCTTGGCCATGGGGACAACCTACCCCGGCGGCGTAGACAGTTGAAGAGCGCAACGGACCCGGCGGGCGGACAGCGGCGAACCGGGGTGCGGCGTCGCCCTCCCTATGAGGACGGCCCTGTTACGGACGGCCCTGCAATTGAGGCCCGACGCGGCGCCGTGCAGCGGAACGGCCGTCCACCCGGCATGATGGACGCATGACAACGCCCGAGTTCCCGATCACCCTTGAGGTCGGCGACGCCACAGTGTCGGGCGTCTTTGCCGGCCCCGCGGACTCCTTCGCAACCCTGGTTGTTGCCCACGGCGCCGGGGCGGGGATGGACCATCCGTTCCTTGTGGGCTTCACCCGCGCCCTGAACGAACTCGGCGTCGCCACCCTGCGTTTCAACTTCCCCTACCGCGAGGCAGGACGAAAATTCCCGGACCGGCCGCCGGCTGCCATCGCCACCTGGCGGGCGGCCATGGACGCCGCCGCGTCCCGTTCCGCCGGCCGGCCATTGTGGGCCGCCGGGAAGTCGTTCGGCGGACGCATGGCCTCAATGGCCGTCGCGGAAGGCATGCCAGCCGCGGGGTTGGTCTATCTGGGCTACCCGCTGCACCCGCCCGGGAAACCGGAAAAGCTCCGCGACGAGCACCTCTACGGGCTGACGCTGCCGATGCTCTTCCTGCAGGGCACGCGCGATACGTTCGCCACCCCGGAACTGTTGGAGTCCGTGGCGGCCAAAATCGGGCCGTCCGCGACCGTGGAGTGGCGCGAGGGTGGCGACCACTCCTTTGCAGTTGCCGGCGCGAAGCGCAGTGCCGACGCAGCGGGGGCATCGCTCGCGGCGACGGTCGCCGATTTCCTGAAGGCACACGGCGAAAATCCCGCGGCCGCGCTCCCCTAAACGAGCTGGCCTAACCCACGTCGCCGAACCGGCCCGCCCCGTGGTGCACGCGCGCCTCGATGGCGTCGGCGGCGGCCACGGCACCTCCCGCGTTGCGGACAACCTCGCTCATCGCGGCCAGGTTCCGCCGGACCTGCGGGTCGGTGTGGACGGCGGTGACCGCGGCCCGGAGCGCGTCGGGCCCGACGTCCTCTGCCGCAAGGTGCCGGCCAAGACCCAGTTCTTCCAGCCGGCGGGCGGTGGCCGCCTGCTCCGGCTGCTGCGGCACGGCCACCAGCGGGACGGCGAAATACAGCGCTTCCATGGTCGAATTCATGCCCGCGTGGGTGATGAAGACGTCGGTCTGGCGCAGTACCTGCAACTGCGGGAAGAACGGCCGGACCCGGACGTTCGGCGCAATTGGGCCAAGATCGGCCGGCCTGGTCTGGTCCCCGACGGCCATCGCGACGTCCCACGCGCTTCCGCCGAAGGCGTCAAGACACATCCGGAAGAAGTCCGGGCGGCGGTTCAGCGGTGTTGTGCCCAGCGAAATGAACAGCAGCGGCCCGGTCCCCTCACGTTCCCATTCGCCGTCGCTGTCCCTGCCGCCGACGCTGGGACCCACAAACCGGAACCTGTCATCGAAGGTCGCCCCCATGGGCTGGAATTCCCGGGGAAGGAACACGATGTTGAACGGCGCAGGCGGACCGTCGAACATCCGCGGTGTCCGCACGCCCTGACCGGCCGCGAACTCCGCCAGCAATCGGCCCATGGCCAGCGCAACCTTGGCCATCTCATCGGCGCCGTCCGGTGGTGGGGCAGGCATCAGCGATCTCAGCGAGAAGTGCTCGTTGGTGGCATAGGTGGGCATCAGGGCAATGGCCGGGGCGCCGATCTTTTCCGCGGCCATGCTGCCGCTGAGCGTCATCGCGTCAAAGCAGACGGCGTCCGGCGGGTCGCGGCGGAGTTGATCGACCAGCGCCGGAAAGCTGGCTCTGAGGTCCTCGAACACGCGGTTCATGATCGGCAACATCAGGTGCGCCTGCGCCCCCTGCCCGGGCCCGAGGGCGGGCATCGACGCCATCCAGTTCCCGCCGGAAGCGTGAAAGTCCGCGCCGGCGTTGCGGATCATCGGTCCGAAGTCGGCGGAGGTGAAGTATGTGACCCTGTGCCCCCGGCCCACGAGCTCCGCCACCAGCGGCAGGGTCGGGTTCACGTGTCCGTAGGCGGGAATGGAGACGAACGCAAGGTGCATGGCCATCACTCTTCATCGCGTGGCTGAGTTCCTGTTTGACCGGCCTGGTTGACCGGCCTGTTTGCCTGGCGTCCCGCGGGCCAGGAGGCCCGCCGGCGTCGTGCTCCTTCATCATGCCCCTGTTGCCCGGGCGGCGCGAGTGGTCAGCCGGCAGCGGGTCCCGGGGTCAGTTCCGCGGCTTGGTCCGGGCTGTCGCGGGCGCGGTCCACGGGTCTTCAGGCCACGGATGCCGGGGATAACGGCCGCGCATTTCGGCCCGGACCTGCGCGTAGGGGCCGGACCAGAACGATGCGAGATCGTCTGTCACGGCCAGGGGCCGGCGGGCCGGCGAGAGCAGGTGGAACAGCACCGGCACGCGCCCATCTGCCAGCCGCGGCGTCTCGGCCCAGCCAAAGCACTCCTGCAGCTTGACGGCCACTACCGGCCGGCCGGTGGCGTCTGCCGCGTCCGGGTAGTCGATCCGGATCCGGGATCCGCTGGGGACCGCCAGCGACTCGGGTGCCAGTTCGCCCAGCCGGGCCGCCTCGGGCCACGGCAGCAGGCGGCTCAGCGGGCCGGCGAGGTCGATCCCGCCTGTGGATGCCCCGCCGGCCAGCGCCGCGAGTTCCGGGGCCAGCCAGTCCTCGAGCCGGGCCAGCAGCGCCGGTTCGGAAACGTCGGGCCATGCTCCGCCCAGCTCCCGGTGCAGCAGGGCAAGACGGCGGCGCAGGCCGTCCGCCGCGCTCGACCATCCGATGGTCGCCAGCCCCTCACTGGCCAGGGCGCGGGCCACAGCTGCGCGGCCCTCTTCCGCAGGAGGCCGTACCGGGGTGGACGAGAGCACGATCGCGCCCAAGCGGCGCTCCCGCCGGGCCGAGACGCGGCCCTGGCTAAACCGCGCCTGCAGCGTGTCGCTCAGGAGATTGCCGGCGGCGGCCTCTGCGGTGTCCGCCGTCAGGGGCGCCGCAGAGCGAATGACGGCGCCGGTCCCCGCGGCGTCGCGCCCTTGCGCGCGGGACACTTCGGCCACGCCCAGCCATTCGTGCCCGGACAGGGGGCTGCCGGCCGGCAACCCCGCCCGCGTTCCGGACGTGAGCAGGTATTGTGCGGGCCCCTCGCCCGGAACGCGGCGCGCCACCCGGTCCGGGAAAGCCAGGGCGACGACGAAGCCGATCGCCTCCGCGTCACCAACGGTCCCGGCGGGCGCAGCCGGCGTGGCGCGGGGTGATTCCCCGGGCCCGACGCCGGTGGATTCCTGCCGGGCGATCGACTCCATCCGCCGGACGTCCTCCGCCCAGCGCCGGGAACCGGGATCCCGGCCCGTCCGCAGCGCGGCAACCAGGCGGGTGAGGTCTGCGCCCGGGGCGCGCTGGTCCCCTGAGACCAGAGCGACGGCCTCGGCCGCCGTGCGGTGGCCCACCGTCGCGGCGCCGTCCAGCAGGGCCCGGGCCAGCCGGGGGTCCGTCGGGACCCGGGCCAGGACCTTGCCCAGTTCGGTTGCGTGACCGTCCGGGGCGACGGCGCCGAGTTCCCGCAGCACTTCGACGGCCTCGTCCATCGCGGCCCGGGGCGGCGCGTCGGGCAGTGCCAGTCCCCTGCCGCCGGGGGACCCCCAGCACGCGAGGATCAGGGCGGCACCGGTGAGGTCAGCCGCCGCGATTTCCGGCGTCGGGTGTGCTGGGGCGGCGCCAAAGGCCCTCTGGTCGTAGCAGCGGATCACCGTGCCCGGGCCCTGGCGTGCGGCACGGCCGGCGCGCTGGTCCGCGGACGCCCGGGAGCAGGACACCGTCACGAGGCCGGACATTCCGCGGCCGGCGTCGCGTCGCGGCTCGCGGGACAGCCCGGAATCGATGACCAGCCGGACGCCCGGGACGGTGAGGGAGGATTCGGCGAGTGAGGTGGAAACGATGATCCGGGCAGCCCCGCCGGGCTCACGCCCGGAGACGGCGCGGTCCTGCTCCGCGGGCCTGGCCTGGCCGTGGAGTTCCAGGACCTCGGCGCTGCTCCGGCCGCGGAGCCGCGCGGCAATGTACGAGACCTCCCACGCGCCGGGAACGAACACCAGGGCGTCCAGGTCCCGTCCGGCGGCCAGCGCGGCGGCGTGCCCGGCCGCTGCCGTGTCGGCCACATGGTCCAGGAAGGCCCGGGCCACGCCCCGTTCGTCCAGCCGCGGCACCGACGCGGGGGCCCATTCCACGTCCAGCGGGAACAGCGCGGACGGACAGTCGATGACCGGCGCCGGGGCGCCGCCGTCGTCGTTTCCGGCCGCCGACTCACCGATCCGTGCTTCTCCAATCAACGCGGCGAAACGGGGCGCGTCGAGCGTGGCCGACATGGCGACGACGGCGAGGTCGCCGCGCAACTGGCGGACTTCGGTGAGCATGCCAACGAGGAGGTCGGTCTCCAACCCGCGTTCGTGGACCTCGTCGAGGATCACGGCATCCGTGCCCTCGAGCCCCGGGTCCGCGAGGAGGCGGCGCAGCAGGATGCCGGGCGTGACGAACTCGATCACGGTTCCCGGGCCCATCTGGCGTTCCCCGCGGACCGTGTAGCCCACACGGTCGCCGAGCCGGGTGCCGTCCAGGGCGGCCAGGCGCCGGGCGGCCGCACGGGCAGCGACGCGGCGCGGCTGGGTGACCACGATCCGCGGACGGCCGCCCCGCCCGCCCGCAACGAGGTTGGCCAGCAGCGGCGGCACCAGCGTCGTCTTGCCTGTGCCCGGAGGCGCCTGCACCACCGCGGACGCCCCGGCACCTCCGGCCCGCAATGCCGTCGCGAGGGCCCCCAGCGATTCCGCAAAAGTCAGGCCCGCCCCGATGACGCCGAGGTCGAAGAGGCCCTTGGAGCAGGCGGGGTCCAGGGGTACGGTCGCGGAAGTCACGCCTCCATTGTCCCTGCAATAGAGTCCTGGCCATCCATTCGGGGCTGCGCCGCTGAACCGCCCGCCGGCGCCCTTGCCTGCGCGTGCACGGGTCCGGCCGGCGTCCGCCGTATGTGTGCCGGCGCTACGGGTGCGCAGCCAGCAGCGTCTTGCCGCTCGCGACGGCACGGATTTCAACGCTGCGGATATCGGCCGTCGGGACAACCGTGGTGGCCGTCGGCGTCGCCACCGTCCCCGGCGTTGCCGTCCAGGTGGCCACCTGGGTCGTGGCACCGCGGGAGTCGACCACCACCAATCCGTACTCCTCCGGCGTGCCGGGACCGGGTGAAGCGTACTCGGCCGGGGACGGCGTGTAGGTGCACTTCCAGTCGATCTGCGTTCCCCACGGCTGCGTGGTCAGGGATCCGGTGGCCACCAGGGCGCCGCCGGCTACCGGGGTGAAGTTCAGGGCCGTTGCTGATGCGGCCTGTATCTGGGCGGCCGGTGGCGGGGAGGGCGTGACCTGAACGTAAACCGCGCCTGCGGCGGCAGCGGCGCCCAGCATGATCCCGGCGGCGGCCAGGCGGGTGCGCCGGCGCCCGCGCTGGACCTTGTTCGCCAGCCCGGGCTGCAACGTCGGCGTCGGCCGTTCGCCGTCAGTCCGCCCGAGGGACTGGGCTTCCTCGGGTGAGAGTGCGGCCAGCAGTGACGGCAGTCCGGCAAGTTCGGCGACGGCGGCCCTGCAGCCCGCGCAGCCGGACAGGTGCTCCTCGAACTCGTGCCGCTCGGAGGAGACGAGGGATCCGAGCACGTACGCGGCATCCCAGCGGCGGTATTCATCGGTTCCGTTCTGGTTCATGGCGTCACGCCTCCCTCCTGCAGGGCCAGCCGCATCGCCCTCAGCGCGTAGTGCAGGCGCGACTTCACTGTGCCCTCGGCCAGATGAAGATTTTGCGCGATCTCGGCCGTTGTCTCTCGCAAATAGTACGAATGAACGACAACGGCCCTGTGCTCGGCGGACAGCCCGGCGAGCGCATCCGAGACAAGCCACCCGTCCAGGATCCTGTCGACCCGGTCCGCCTCCGGAATCTCAGGCAACTGGTCGGTCCCCGTTTCGTGCCGGCGGCGGGCGCTGCGACGGTCATCGATAACCAGGTTGCGGGCAACTGTGTAAAGCCAGGCCCGCACCGCCGTCTCCGGGCGCTGCAGAATCGCCGGGTGTTTCCATGCGCGGATCAGCGTCTCCTGTACGACGTCATCCGCCAGGGTGCTGTCGCGTGTCATTTTCATGACGAACCGCCATAGCGCCGGGCCGTAAGCCTCCTGCAGCGATCGCAGTAACTCGGCCTCCTGATCGGACATTTCAACCTCCTTGGAGGTAGGACGACGCCGGCCGGTGAACAGTTCACTTGCGACCGGCTGCCGGTAAGTGCCGGGCCCGCGTTGAACCTGCAGGCAGCCGGAACCGTTGTAGGGACAGCCCGGCTGCCCTGGCCGGCCATCCCTGAGGAGAGCACAATGAAGATTCTTCGCCCGGCGACTGCCGCCGCGGCGTTGGGCACCATCCTGCTGCTGGGGGCCTGCTTCGCCGGGCACACAGCACTGCCGGCACCGGCACCCTACACAGTCCCATCCGTTCCTGCGACGGGGAGCCCCTCGCCATCGCCCAAGGACCCCGCAAGCAACCCGGCTCCGCCACGGACCGTCGCGCCGCCCGCTGTGCCGGCTCCGCCACGGCCCGCTGTGCCGCGCGCTCCGGCGCCCGTGATGCGGCCGCCGGCGCCCGCCCCGCGGCGCGTCGTTCCACCGGCGCCGCGGCCCATGGTTGTACCGCCCGCCCGGGTACCTGCCGGAAACGATCATGATGCCGACAACAACGGAGGACCGGACGACGGTGACGGCAACAAGTAGCTGCCGCGGGGCGCTTGGACCGGGCCCCGGCAGGGGGTTGCTGTTCGGCGTGCCGGCGGCGATAGCGGCAATGGTCATCAGCGCCTGCGGCGGTCCGGCAGGGAACCAGACGGCAGTGCCTGCGGCCGGCCCTACCGCGTTCGCCTGGTTCCGTGCCGGCCCGGCTCCCGCAGGATGGCAGGCCCTGGAACTTCCGGACGCAACAGCAGTGCTGGCCATCCCCCCTGATGCCGCTCCCGTCCCGGGCGACCCCGGCAGCGTATCCGCAACGGTCACCGCCCCGGACGGGGATCTGAGAATCTATCTCAATGCCACGCCGCAGCAGGGCGAGGAGTCGCTGGCCAATTGGTCCGATTTCCGGCTGGCCCATCTCACAGGCGAGAACGCCGCATCCGCGAGCCGGCTGCAGTACCGCACCGGCATGGAGTTCCGGGGAGGCACCGGTTCCTGTCTGGAAGACACGTACGTGACACGCATCGGTGCCCACAAATACCGTGAAATAGCCTGCCTCGTTGCAGGTGCCCGAGGAAGCAGTGTCCTGGTTGCAGCCGCGCCGGCCGATTCCTGGGACCGCTACAGCACCGTGCTGGAGCAAGCGGTGGACGCGTACGCCTCTCAATAGCGGCAAGCCCCCATCCCCATCCCCATCCCCATCGAACACAGTGGCCCGGATCCGTTGGGTGGGGCCAGCTGGTCTTGACCGGTTGGTTTAGGCACGGCGAAGGCGGGAGACTGGATCAACTCGATCACGAAAGTGGGAACCACATGATCAATCTCAAGCAAGATGCCGAGGGTTTCATCCGCATGAACCGGCATTTCCCGGAAAAGTCGCTCATCAGCATCACGTTCACGGACGGCTCAGAACACGTCTATTCCGGGCACCGGCTCAATGGCATCTATGACGAGGCCCTGGCAGAGTACCGGGCCCAGAACCACCTGGACGCCAAGGGGTTCTCGCGCGCCCCCAAGAAGACGGTCCAGCCCGCGAACAAGATCGAGTTCGTTCCGGTGCACGCCGGAATGGACCCGTAGCGGCAGCTCCTGCCGGATCAGCCGACGCCGACGGCGCCCGGCCCGTGCGCCGGGCGACGGAGGGCCCGGGCGCGGATCCGGAGGTCGTTGTCGTGCACCCGCCGGTCGACGCCAGGCACGGGGGTGGAGGAGGTCCGCGGCCGCGGTGCCGCCGGAGTTGCCGGCGGCTCCGGGCACAGATCACTGATCAGCCCCATGCCGGCGTACTCGCGGACCGCGGTGATGCCTGCAACCGCTGCAGCCTTGTCCGCGAAGCCCTTTGATACGGCCAGTACGGCCCCATCCGGTGACCTGAGCCGAAACCTGAAGCAGGCATCGGCATCTACGAAGAGTTCAAATGTGCCGGCCATGACGATCCTCCCGGTTCGCGGGCTCCCCTTCCGCGCATCATTGCCACAGGGTGAAGGGGAAAGCGTCGCTGCTGCCCGCTGGTTTGGTTTCTCCTCGCGGCTGAACAGATGATGTCAGCCCGTGTTATCAGTCTCGCTGCGGCCGTGAAACGCCCACAAGGCAGGTCACGTAAATCCTAGGTAAATAGAAGCCAACAGCCGTGCGCAGCCGCCGTCGGGTCTGCCGCGGGCAGGAATATTGCCGGCTCCGCGGTGCCCCTACAGGGGCGGCCAATGGTCGCGGCAGTAGTCACCGCGGCTGGCGCCCGGGGACCCCGGCGGGATGGCCCGGTCCCAGGCGGGGGCGACGGCGTCGCTCCGCTCGGAAGGCTCGGCCGCCGCTGCGCGGCTTGCATCGCCGGGCAGCCAGGTCATGACTGAATCGTTGGACAACGTACCCCCCATTGTTGTTGGCTGGAGGCGCACCGGCTCGCATTACGGACCGCCATGCGCCTCACGCAAGACTAGCCGGGAGGACTGACGCCAAAACAGGGACTTTGGACCGTATCGGCGAAAGCCGCAGGCGCCTAGCCGTTAGCGCCCGCAGGACGCCGTCAACGGCTTTTGGCGCCCGACAGCCCGGAGCGAAGGGCAGAAGTGTTTCATCCAATGGAATTGGAAGTCGCCGCGGCGGAGAATCAGGGGCAGTCTTGGGGACAGCCCGCGCTCCACAGACAGGAAAGAAGGATGCGATGTCCCTCAGCGTTGAGGAAATGAACAAACAGCTCCCGGTGGCGAATGTGCTGCCGGGCGACGCCGTCCCGTACTACATGGCGTCGGGCGAAGGCGCCCGCTATGAGATCAACGGCCAGCTGGTCACGGTGATCGCCCGGGCGGCGGACACCGGCGGGATTTTCAGCGCCGCCTACATCTCCGGCGGCATGGGGGCCGAATCGCCGTTCGTGAGCCACGCGGTGGAACACAAAACCCTGTACGTCTTCGACGGCATCCTGCACGTCTGGCTGCCGGGCGAAAGCCGCATCCTGACTCCCGGGGATTCCGTGGTGATCCCGCCGGGAACCCCGCACGCGTACCGGATGGCAAGCCACTACACCCGTTTCCTGAACTGGATGACCCCCGGCGGAGCCGAGGCCTACTACGAACGCGTCGGCACTCCCATCGATTCGCACGTTCCGCCTGTCACCCCGGGCCGGAAGCTCGGCCGCCAGGAGTGCGCGGCGGTGGGCGCCGAATTCGGCATGACGTTCCCCGACGTCGAACGGGTAGCACCGTCTTTCCGGCAGGACGCCGGACTGCCGGCCGCCCAGAGCCCGTACTTCCTCAGTGCCGGCGAGGGCGAACGGATGGTCAGCTACCAGACCATGTTCACCTACTTGTCCCGGCCGGCGAACACGGGATCGAACTACTTCGCCGTCCACACCAAGGGCGCCAAGTCCCCCTACATTCCGCTGCATTTCCACGAACAGCACACGGAAAACTTCCTCTGCACCGAGGGCCGGATGTGGATCTACGCCAACGGTCGCGAAGTGCTGCTCACCAAGGGCGACTTCCTCCACGCCCCGGCCGGGACCATCCACTCCTTCGCCTTCGATTCCCACAACACCCAGATGGTCGGGTTCCTGACGCCGTCGGTGTTCAACGGCTTCTTCGAGTACTTCAACAAGCCCACGGAGGACTACATGTACACCGAGGGCGGCGAGCCCTACATGGACATGGAGGGCTTCGGCCGGGCCCAGGCCGAGATGGACCTGACCGTGGTGGGTCCCCCGCCGCAGCGCAGGGCCGCGCTGGACATCTAGGCGGCCTTGGCATCTGACCCGGCTCTCTGGTCCGGTTGCACGTCCCACCGGAATGGCCCGGAACCCCTGCGGGGGTTCCGGGCCATTAGCGTCGGTGCACGGTTTACTGGCGGTTCATGGTGCGTGTCAGTGCACAGCCTGGCGGACCAGCTCGCGCCCGTAGTCGTTACCGTTCGGGGTGCGCAGCACCGTGTGTATGTGGAACGGGGCCGGGGTGTCATTGCTGAGGAAGACGCCGGTGTGGTGGTCCAGTTCCATGACCAGCACGGGGCTTTGCAGGCGGAAGTAGAAGGCGTCCTGCGCCTCCCATCCGCCGATCCAGCAGAACCAGGTTTCGTCCCAGTGGGCCGCGATCTCCCGCCGGCGCGCGGTCCGCGGCCCGTCGGGGAGGTGCGCGATGAAGTCTGCCACGAGCTCGTCGAGGATCGCGCATGCCGCGGCGGGCATCGCGCTGACCGGGATGCCCTCGTAGGGAATCACGCGGTTGTCCTGGAAGCAGCCGGCCAGGTGCCGTTCGTCCCCGGGGTGCAGCCGGCCCTCGGGCATGGCGGGATCCTCCATGTCCGCGAAAAGCGTGGCCTCGTCCCGCAGCGGCCCGGGCAGGGACTGCATGAGACGCCGCGCCAGGGCGATCCGCTCCTTGAAAACGGTCACGCCCTGGTGCGGGCCGGCGTCGATGACGTCCGGTTCGGCGCCGAGGAACACCGGGGAGACCACCAGCTGGGTCCCGGCCACCAGGACGTTGAGCGCCACGTGGTGGCCGAAGAGCTGCCAGCCCCACGGGGCAGTCTCCGAGGGCTCACCGTAGAGGGCGAAGTTGTAGCTGAACTCGTTCATCAGCTGCGGCAGTTCCACCAGGTCGCCCAGGAATCCATTGATCCGCATCAGGTTCCGGACCAGCTCGTAGCCGGCCGGGCTCAGGCTCGCCGCCAGGACGGCCAGGATCCGTTCGCGCACGTCCGGGTCCAGTTCGTCCAGGCGCAGGCCCGTGTCATGCTGCAGGAATTCCGGGTTGGCCCAGCTCTGCCATTCGTGGGCGTCCACCCCGTAGCGGAGCTGTCCGGCCTGCGCCGGCGTGAGTCCTGCCAGCAGGTCCCGGGCGGCGGCTGTCATCGCGGCCGCCGGCGCCTCCTCCCCTGCCGGTGCCGGCTCGAGGGGGTACAGCCCGGTCCGGCGGACCCCGTCGCTGGTCACCCCGGTGAAAGGCTCGGGGTAGTGGGCGGCCCAGCCCTGAATCATCGGACCCGCGAAGGGGTCGGTCTTCGCCGCCTCGGCGTAGCCCCGGGCATCCAGGCCACGGATCAGCGCCACCCGAGGGTGGTCGGGCGGGTAGAGATAGTCACGGAAGGACGGCACAGACACGTGATCTCCTGTCGGGGTCTTCGGATGGGGTTGCCAGCGGCCAGCCGGCGGCGACGCCAATGGCCGCGGCGGCCGCCGCGGGATCGGTCCCCCGCCAAGCGACGTGCTGGTCCGGGCGGACCAGCACGGCGGCGCCGCCCAGGCTGTCGCGGTCCACCAGGAGGGTGAAGCCGGTGCCCAGCAGGTCATAGAGCGACGTCGTCGCGTCGAGCCAGGCGTGTGGCAGTAGCGATCCCGGGCTGGCGGAGGGGACGTAGTTGATGGGGTCCTCGACGGGGACGGGCAGGCCGTCCGGGACCACCAGCGGTGAGGAGCCGTACGTGTAGCCCAGCACGAGTCCCAGCGAGTCGAACTCGCTTTGTTTGACGGCCAGCGCCTCCCTGGCGGCCTGCCGGGCTGCCTCGCCGTCCGCATCCGCCCGGCCCAGGGCCGGGTCCGCGAAGTGGTAGGCCAGCGACTTCCCGTTGGCGGCGGCGTCGCGGATGGTCCGGGCTGCGACGGGCCGGCGCTCCAGCTCGTAGCTGCCGGGCAGGGCCGGGCCTGCCCAGCCCTCCAGGGCGGCGGCGATCTTCCAGGCCAGGTTGGCGGCGTCGCCGATGCACGTGTTGAAGCCGTGTCCGCCCCAGGGCGGATTCAGGTGTGCGGCGTCCCCGACGAGGAACACGCCGTCGTGCCCGTATCCCGGGGCGAGCAGCATGCGGGCCGTCCAGGGGTCGGTGGCGATGACCTCGACGTCGACGTCGGCCCCGACGAGCGTGCGGACCAGATGTCCGGCGTCGGGTGTTCCGCTGCCGTCCACGCCCTGGATGATGGCCCACCAGGTGCTGCCGAGATCCAGCCGCCCCACCATGCCCGAAACCTCGGGTCCCAGGACCCAGTACTGGACGGCCGGGTCCAGGGTGATCGCGGCGGCGAGAGTGTCGGAACGGAACAGGACACTGATGTTGGAGAGCTCGGCGGAGCCGCCGGCGAGGCGGATGTTCAGCCGGCGGCGCACGGTGGAGGAACCGCCGTCGGCCGCGGCGATGAAGCTGCAGTCCACGGCCTTGCGCCGCCCGGTTGCGTCGGACACCGCCACGCGCGAGCCAAAGCGCGGCCGGCCGAGACCCGGCGTGCGGCCGCCCTGGTTGATGTCCAGGTCTTCCACGCTCAGGCCGGTCAGCAGCGTAATGAGCGGGGATTCGGCGGCGGCCTCCCGGAGCACGGCCTCCATGACGGGCTGCGGGACCTGCTGCCCGCATTCCGGCTGTGGGCCATACCGGCCCGGGACGAGCTGGAAGGCCTGGCGGAACCGGGTGACTTCGTGGCCGGTGAGGGCGGAGCAGAAGATGACGTCCTGGGCGTAGGCGACCGGCAGCGGGGCAGCCTCGCGGAGTCTCCCGGCCAGCCCGAGGCGGCGCAGGTGCGTCATGGTCCGGGCGTTCGTGGTCTTGGCCCGCGGCCGGTCCGGGTCGATGCTGGTCCTCGGCTCGATGACGAGGCTGTGGACGCCGCGGTGCGCCAGGTCCAGGGCCAGGAACAGCCCGCTGGGTCCTCCGCCGGCGATCAGTACCGGCACCCGCTCCGGCAGGTCGCCGAGGGCCGCGTTGTCGACGGCCGTCATCAGGCCCGGGCCCGCAGCGACGGCCCGCCCACGGGCGTGGTGAGCGTTCCCAGGGTGTCGATCTCCACTTCGACCGTGTCGCCGGGCTGCAGGAGCCACGGCGGGGTCCGTACGTAGCCGACCCCTTCGGGGGTTCCCGTGGCGATGACGTCACCGGGATGCAGGGTCATCGTCTGGCTGATCAGGGCGATGATGGCCGGGACGGAGAAGATCATGTCCCGGGTGTTGCCGTTCTGGACCTCGGTCCCGTTGACCCGGGTCCGGACCTGCAGTCCCTCGCGAAGGTCCCCGGCCTCGTCGCGGCTGACCAGCGGGCCGAGGGGGCCGCTGAAGTCGCCGTTCTTGCCCAGGGTCCACTGCGCGGTGAGCTTTTGGGCCCGCCGCGCGGTGAGGTCGTTGAACGTGGAGTAGCCGAAGACGGCTTCCGCGGCGGTGGCTTCGTCGGCGGATTCAACCCGCTGGCCCACGTAGGCGGCGACTTCGCCTTCCCAGTCCAGCCCGGCCTCGCTGGCGGGCACCGGCGCGGGGACGTTGCCGACTGACAGGGAGGCGGTCCACCGGCCGAACAGCGTGGGGTACTCGGGCACGGAGAAGGAACCCTCGGCCGCGTGGGCCCGGTAGTTCAATCCCACGCAGATCACGCGGGCAGTGGGCGGGACCAGCGGCACTTCTGTGACGTCCGCCCGGTTCAGCGACGCGCCGCCCGCCGTCAGGGACAGGGACTTTTCCTGCCAGCCGGCGGCATCCGCCCAGAAATCCTGGACCGGAGCCAGCGGGTGGACCCGGCTGTCCGCCAGGGCCGCAACCCAGGCCGCGCCGTCGTGGGTGATGCCGATGTACTGCATGTGGAGGGCCTTTCAGGTTCCGCCCGGACGGGCGCGGGGTAATGGTGATCGTGGAAAATAGGCACAGCAAAGCGGCCCGGGTCAGGCCGGGGCCCGCACATCGCGGCGGCGGGGACAGTTCCCTCAGGGGACGTGGGCCTGGCGGAGGAAGAAGTCGACGGTGGCGTCCATGGCCTTCTCCGCGGCCGTCTGGCTGTGATCGGGCAGCACCCACATGTGGTCCGCGTCCTCGATCAGGAGCAGTTCGACGTCGGTTCCGGCGGCTTCCAGCGCCGCCGCCAGGGACGTCGACTGGGCCGGCGGGACGAAGCGGTCGGCGGTCCCGTGAACCAGGAGGAACGGGGGCGCCGCCGGCGTCACATAGCCCACGGGGCTGGCGGCGGCGGCCTTGCCGGGGACCTCTGCCAGCACCGCTCCGATGAGCAGTTCTTCGCGGGACCCGGGGTCGTCGGCACGGGCGACGGCGTTGGGCAGGCTTTGTTCGGCCATCCGGGCCAGGTCCGCGGGCGCGTACCAGGCGGCCACGGCAGCGACCGTGCCGGTGGCCGTGGCGGCAGCGGTTGTGGCGGCGGTTGTGGCGGCAGCGGTTGTGGCGGCGTCGGCGGTGGCGGCGCCGGGGGTGAGCCCCACGAGGCTGGCGAGATGTCCGCCCGCGGAGTCGCCCCATGCGTAGATCCGGTCAGGATCCACGCCGTACTCCTGGGCGTGGTTCCGGAGCCAGCGCACGGCGGCCTTCGCGTCCTCCAGCTGCGCCGGGAAGCGGGCGGCCGTGCTGAGCCGGTAGTCCGCGGAGACCACCACGAATCCCGCGTCCGTGAGCCGCCGGAACGGGCTGAACCCGAAACCGTCCAGCACCGGGCCGAGGGAGGATCGCTCCCCCGTCCGCCAGCCGCCGCCGTGGAAGTGCACGATCGCGGGGAACAGCTTCGCAGCCCGCCCTTCGGCGGGGTGTTCTTCTGCGGCGGGGAGGTAGAGGTCCAGCAGCAAGGGTTCTGCGCCCCCGGGGCAGGCGAACTCGATCCCTTCCAGGATCTGTTCTGCTGTCATCGTCGGCTCCATCTGCTGCTGGCCGGCTCGAGGTGTTCCGGCGTCTGAATCAAGGGTGTCGGATACCGGGCCGCGCCGGCACCGGGCATTTCAATCATTGGAACGGCTTTGCCTCCACCAGGGCCCGGGCCAGGAAGGCGAGGCCTTCCTGCACGATCCTAAGCCCCGCGGAATGGTTGAGGTAGCCGTGGACAGCACCGGCTTCGAGGCGGAAGTCGACGTCGGTTCCGGCACGCCGGAGTCCTGCCGCGAACGCCTCTGCCGAGTGCCGCAGGTCGTCGTATTCGCACGCGATGACCGCCGCGGGCGGCAGCCCGGCGGGGTCGGCGTTGCCGGGCATGGCGTAGGAGGACGCCATGCCGACGGGACCGCCGATGTAGTTCTCCACGAGGGCGCGGCAGTCATCGGAAGTGAAGCGCAGCAGCCGCGGAAGCCCCTCGAGCACTCCGGCGACGTCCAGCGCCCGGGCGGCGCCGGGCCCGTGGACCGGCCCGGTGCCGGATCCGGCGCCGGGCTCTGGCAGCTCGGCGTGCAGGAACGGGTACGCGAGCAGCAGCTTGGCCGGCAGCGGCAGACCGGCGTCCTTGAGGAAGAGCGCGGCCCCGACGGCGAGATTGCCGCCCGCGCTGGCGCCGCCCAGGCACACCCGGGCGGGGTCGGCGCCCAGCTCCGCGGCGTGCTCCACGGTCCAGAGCCAGGCGGCCAGGACGTCCTCGTGCGGGACGGGGAAGTGCACGCCGTCGCGGGCCAGCCGGTAGTCCACGGACACCACCACGCTGCCGCTGCGGGCTGCGATTTCCCGGGCCAGTTGGTCCGCCTCGCGCATCTCCGGACCGCCGCCGGCAAAGCCCCCGCCGTGCATCCACACGAGCGCGGGAGCCTCGCGTCCCGCGCCGCCGCCGTAGACCCTGACCGGGACCGTCCCGTTCGGGCCGCGGGCCCCGGCTTCCCGGAAACGGACCTCCGGAGCCTGGTAGGGCACGGCGCCGCCGCTGAACGCCTCGAGCCGGCCCAGTCCGCCGGGCTGGCCCAGGAGCTCAGTGAACGAGCCCGCTCCGGCAAGGTGGTGCAGGGCCCCGGCCAGGTCCGGATCCAGGCTCATGGCCGGGACCCGGTCACGGACCGGGCCCAGGGCAGCGGAGCCCCCAAGCCAACCGTGTCGGCAGAGTCGGCGGCGTCTGCGGCCCCGGCCGCGCCGGGGCGTCCGGCCGGGGGCAGGGACAGTCCGTGGCCAAAGCGGAAGACGGGGTCCTCCGTGTCGAACGGCATGTCTTCCCGGGAGGCTTCGACGGCGGCCATCGAACGCGGGAGGTCGAACGGCAGCCGGCCCTCCGGTACGGCACGGCCGGTGAGGATGTCCGCCAGCGCATCGGCGTCGGATCCGTAGTTGGCCAGCAGGGCCGCGGCGTGGTCGGCGAGTTCTGGCAGGACGGCGGGCCGCTCCAGGTTGATGTCGATCACCGTGGGGACGGCCCGGCAGATGGCGGTGACGCGTTCGATCTCCTCAGGGGCGAAGGCCAGGTTGCCGCAGTGGAAGAAGGATTCGAAGCCCTCGCCGCGCACTTCGAACGGGGTCCGCAGCCGGAGGATGGCGAGGTCCGCGGCCTCCGGCGTCGGAACCGGGATGAAGCCCGGCCCCAGGTCCGCGACCGTGATGCCTTCGAGGTAGACCCTGGCGCCGGCGGCGAGCGGCAGGAGGGGGCCGCCGTCGACGTCCTTGTTGGCCAGGAGCGTGTAGGAGCGGCGCTGCATGGCCCGGCCCGCCGCGCGGAACTGCGGGGTCCCCACCGAGGCGTCGGAGGCGGCAGCGTCCACGAGGGGGTTCTCGAAGAGCCCCAGGCGGAACTTCTCCTCCAGCAGTTTGCGGACGGAGACGTCGAGCCGGTCTTCGCTGAGCTTGCCCGCCCGGACGGCGCCGGTCAGGAGGTCGACGCAGCTTTCGCCGCCGATCTGGTCCACGCCGGCGTCCAGCGCCTTGAGCAGCCGTTCCTGCGGGGTCAGGTGTTCCACGCCCCACGCCCTGGCCGGGAACACCCTGCCGAAGATGTCGCCGTCAGTGAGGATGCCCCAGTCCGAGCAGACGATCCCGCCGAAGCCGAGCTCTTCGCGCAGGAGTTCGGTGAGGACGCGCTTGTTGAAGGCGAAGCCCACTTCCTCATATTCCGTGCCGACGGGCATGCCGTAGTACGGCATGATCTGCCGTGTGCCGGCGGCGACGGCGGAACGGAACGGCAGCAGGTGGTAGTCGAAGTTGCCGCCGGGATAGACCTGTTCACGGCCGTAGCTGAAGTGCGGGTCCTCCCCGTCGAGCTGGGGGCCGCCGCCGGGGAAATGCTTGGTCATGGTGGACACGGACGCCGGGCCGAACGCGTCGCCCTGGAAGCCCCGGACATAGGCGCCCACCAACTCCGCCGCGAGCTCGGCGCTTTCACCAAACGTGGCCGCGCCGCGGGGCCAGCGCGGTTCGGTGAAGACGTCCACCTGCGGGTGCAGCGCGGCCCGGATGCCGACGGCGAGGTACTCCTGCCGGGCGATGTCGGCGAACTCCTCCACCGCGTTGGGGTCTCCGACGGCGGCGAAGCCGAGCGCCTCGGGCCACTGGGAGAACGGGCCGGCCAGGGCCCCGGTGCCGGGGTTGTCGGTGTAGGCGTGGCGCGGGTCGGTGGAGAGCGTGACGGGGATGCCCCAGCCGGTGTCCAGGGCGAGGCGTTGGATGCTGTTGTGCCATTCGGCGAGTTCCCTGGCCTGGGTCGCGGCGCCGATGATGTTGAAGTGGTTCATCCGGCGCTCACCGATCAGTTCCACGGCCGGGCCGGTACCGAGCGCGAACGGCAGCGCGCCGTGGAACATCAGGCCCGCCTTGTCCTCGAGTGAGAGCCGGGAGAGCAGGTCCTGGACGCGTTGGCCGACCGGAAGGGTGGCGTCCTGGTACGGGTAGCGGGCGGTTGCGGGGGTCATAGCTGGCTCAATTCGTTGGAAAGGAAGGTGATGGCGGTGTCCAGGATGCTGTCTATCCGGTCTTCTGCGCCGAAGAAGCAGTGGTCGGCGCCTGCGATGACGACGACGTCGTTGCGGACGCCGGCGGCGCTGAGGGCTTGCGCGAGGAGTTCGCTCTGGGACAGGGGCACGAGGGCGTCGCTGTCGCCGTGGATCAGCAGGAACGGCGGCGCGCCGGCGCTGACGTGGCCGAGCGGACTCGCGGCGGCCAGCCGGTCCGGATCGCTGGAACCGCCAATGAGCATGGGTCCGGGTTCCATGCTCATGCCTGCCGGAACGGCGGCAACCATGGGTCCGGTGAGGAGGCCGGCCGGGAGCTGCATCGGGGGCATGAGGGGCAGCGAGGACACGCCGTAGAAGTCCACGACGGCGCTGACGGCACTGGAGTGTCCCTGCGCCCCGAGCCCGCCCTCGAGGTCCTCCCGGTCGCCGGTCAGGCCCAGCAGCGCGGCCAGGTGGCCGCCGGCCGATTCGCCCCAGGCGCCAAAGCGTTCCGGGTCGATCCCGAGCTCCTGTGCGTGCGCGCGGAGGTAGCGGACCGCCGCTTTCAGGTCATGCAGCTGGGCCGGGAAAGGGGCTTCGAGGGCCAGCCGGTAGTCGACGGTGGCGCAGGCGATCCCCGCCGCGTTGAGCCGGGAAAAGACGGAGTCCGCGGGGAACGTGGGCGGCAGTTCACGGCGGTCCCCCAGCTGGAAGGCGCCGCCGTGGACCCACAGCACCATTGGAACCGGCCCGGGCACCGGACCCCCTCCGGTCCGCGGGAGCCAGATGTCCATGGTCAGCGGCCGGAACCCGACGGTCCGGGCATAGTTGACTTCGCGGTGGACCGCGGAGACCTCGGACACCTGCACGGCCACGCCCGGGCCATCGAAGGCAGGGAACGCGGGGAACGCTGGACCAGAAGGAGGGCCGTCCTTCCCTGCGGCGGTGTTGAGCTCTGCCGCCGTGTCAGCAACTGCGGGTTCGATAAGGGTCATGGTGCGCTCCTGATGAGGTGGGGCAGGGATTCAGTTCCCGCCGAAACGGCCGGGCCAGCCGTTCCCGCCGGTCCAAGCGGGACGGAGAAGGTGTGCGTTCCGGGCCCGACGACGGCGCCCGCCCGGCCGGGCAGGCGGACTTCGGCGCTGGTGCCGGCCGGCACGCCGGCGTTCAGGGTCAGCTCGCCGTCGTCGATCCGCCAGCTGGCCGCAATCAGGCCCTGGGGGCCGCGGTGGGACGTGCTGGCGGATGAGAGGCCTGCGCCGGGGCGTGGTTCGATGATGAGTTGTTGATAGGCCGCGCTCCCCGGTACCTGGCGGAGTCCGGCGGCGTAGCGGTGCAGGAAGGACACCACGGCGCCCTTGCTGTAGTGGTTCAGGGACTGCTGCGCCGTGCCGTCCGGGCCGATGCCGTTCCAGGCTTCCCACATGGTGGTCGCTCCGCGGTCCACCATGACCAGCCAGGACGGTTCGGTGTCCTGCATGAGCAGTTCATAGGCCAGGTCAAGGTGGCCGTTGTCGGCAAGGACGGGCAGCAGGTCCGCGGTGGTGAGGAATCCGGTGCCCAGGTGCGTGCCGGCATCCCGGATGAGGCCGGCCAGCTGCGCCGCGACCGCCGCCCGGTGCTCCTCGGCGACAAGGCCGAAGGCGAGTGCCCGCACACAGTTCGCCTGGCTGGGGTCGAGCAGTTGCCCGGTGTCATTGACGTATTCGCGGGCCCAGGCGTCGCGGACGTTGGCGGACAGCCCTGCCAGGGCGGCGGCCTCCGTAGCTTTGCCCAGGACGGTGGCGATCCCGGCCATGATGGCGGCGGAGTGCCGGTAGTAGGCGGTGGCCACGATGCCGTGGTCGGCGGACCTGGCCGCGAACAGGTCCGGTTCCGGCCCGTCGGGTTCGAGCCATTCACCCCAGTGGAAGCCGGTGTCCCACAGATACTGTTCGTGCGGTTCCGGTGCGGGGCGGGCGGCGGTCCGGGCTGGGTGCCGGGCACCTTCGGCTGTGCTGCGGATGAACCCGAGCCAGCGGTTCATGGCCTCCCAGTTCTGCTCCAGGATGGCCGTGTCCCCCGTGGCCCGGTAGATCTCCCATGGCACCAGCACGATCGCGTCCCCCCAGCCGGCCGAGCCGTTGACAAAAGCCATGTGATCGGCCGCGGTGGCCTCCGGGCCAGGCGACGGCGAAATGTTGACGATCACGCCGTTGTCCCACTGATCCGCCCGGACATCGTTGAGCCACTTCCGGGAGAAGCCGGCAACGTCGAAGAGGTAGGCCGCGGTGGGCACGAACACTTGCCAGTCGCCGGTCCAGCCGGCCTTCTCCCGCTGCGGGCAGTCCGTCGGGACCTCGCAGGCGTTGCCGCGGAAGCTCCACTCGACGATCTCGTGCAGCTTGTTGAGCCGGTCATCGCTGCAGCTGAACGTGCCCACGGGTTCGAGGTCGGTCTGGACCATGCGGCCCACGAGGTCCCCCGGTTCCAGCGGTTCCGCCAATCCCCGGACCGAAACGTACCGGAAGCCGTGCGTCGTGTGGCGCGGCTCGAAGATTTCACCCGGCGCGCCGGAGGACACCACGGAGTCGATCTGCCCGGCGGACAGGAACTGGCCCGGGTTGCGGAAATCGTGCGGCCGCAGGTGCTCCTGCGTGACCTCGCCCGCGTCGTCCAGGGCTTCGCCGTACACCAGCGTCACGGCGTGGCCCGGGGCGCCGAGCCGGGTCAGGCGCACCCAGCCGTTGATGTTCTGGCCCAGGTCCACCACCTGGTGGCCGCTGGTAAGTCGGGTGATGGAGGCCGGGGCGATGTCCTCCACGGCGCGGGTAGGCGGTGCGACCGGCCCCGTCAGGGTTTCAAAGCTGCCGTCACGGAGCACAGCGTGTACGCGACGGTTTCCGGGGCGAACGCCTGCGGCACGGAAGTCGACGTGCTGCCCGGCCATGAGGTCCACGCTGACAATTTCGGTCGGCGTCACCAGCCAGGTGTCATCGGTCCCGACCACCGTCCGAGCCGCCGTGGACGCCACCTCGATCTGCACCAGCAGCCCCGTCGTGGTCCCGTACATGTCGGCATCGCGCGTGTACCCGAACGTGCCGCGGTACCAGCCGTCGGTGAGGACGCCCGTGACGGTGTTGCTGCCGGCGTGCAGCAACGCTCCGACGTCGAACGTCTGGACTTGCAGGGTGCTGTGGTAGCTCGTGGCGCCCGGGGTGAGCTCCTGGTCCCCTACCCGGTGGCCGTTGATGAAGAGCTCGTAGATCCCGTGGGCGGTGGCGTACGCCCGGGCTGAGTCCGGGACCGCGTCCAGCTCGAACGTGGTGGACAGCGCGTAGCCCGGGCGCTCGCCGGGCGCGGGGATGGCAGGCTCGCCGGGGCCGATCCACTGCGCGGTCCAGTCGGCGGGGTGCAGCAGGCCCAGTTCGACCGGCATCGGTTCCGCCCAACCGGAGGCTGACTCGCTGCCGTCCGCGGCAAGGTCCCAGGTCCGCACCGTCCATTCAAAGCGGTCCCGGGAGCCCAGCGCCGGGCCGCCGTAGGGCACCAGGCGGTGGGTTCCCGATTCCACCCGGCCGCTGTCCCAGCCGTTGCTGGCGGTGATCTGGTAGGCGCTTTGCCGCACCGTCCCCTCCGGCGGGGTCCAGCTGAGCCGGGGACGGGTGGTGGTGATGCCGAAGGCCTCGTTGAGGTGCTCGGCGCGCAGGCGTGTGGGGTGGTTCATGGCTGCCTACCTCATCCCGTCGAGGGCGGGGACGGACGCCGCCGGCCGCGAAGACGCCGTCGGCCGGATGGAGGCCGCGGGCCGAATGGAGGCCGCGAGGGGTCCGGCGAGCGCGTCGCGTGCGTTGCCGGCGTGCCCGGCGGGCGCGATCCTGAAGGTTGTCTCCTCCCCGCACCAGCCGCGCCCGGCGTCCCAGTGCTGGAAGGACCGCCCGGGCAGTGTCACCCGGATGTCCCGGTGTTCCCCGGCCGGGATGAGTTCGGTCGCGAAGCCCGCCAGCCAGAACTCGGGCCGGTCAACGTCGGTTTCCGGGGCGTCGGCGTAGATCTGTGCCAGGTATTTTCCGGCCCGGGACCCGGTGTTGCGGACGGTCAGGACGGTGTGCACGTCGTCCCCGGGTGCCGTTGCCCCCAGCAGCGTGAACCCCTCCACCGCGAAGGTGGTGTAGCCCAGGCCGTGGCCCAGCCAGTACGCCGGAGCGGCAGCCTGCGGGGTTTGCCTGGCTTGCTTTGCCCAGCCGCGGTAGCCGACATCCAGCCGTTCCGTGTACTCGAGCCGGCCGTGCCGGGGGCGCGTGTCGCGGACGGGGGCATCGGCCAGGGCGGCCGGCCAGGTGGTCGGCAGGTGCCCGCCGGGTTCGGCGTCGCCGAACAGCACATCGGCCAGGGCGTTCCCGAATTCCATGCCCGGGAACCAGACCAGGAGCACCGCAGCGGCGTCGTTGCGCCAGGGCATCTCCACCGCGGCACCGGCGTTGACCACCACCACGGTGCGTGGGTTCGCTTCGATGACGGCGCGGACGAGGTCGTCCTGCCGGCCCGGCAGCGCCAGGGAGGTCCGGTCAAAGCCTTCGCTTTCGACGGCACCGGAGGTCCCGACCATGACGACGGCGACGTCGGCGGCGCCGGCCGCGGCAGCGGCCTTGGCGATCTCCCGGTCCGCCGATTCCCGGGGTTCGTCGATGGCCAGCCCCACGCGGAACAAGGTGGCCTTCGGATGCCAGGTGTACCGCAATGTCAGACGCACCGGGGTTCCGGCGGTCAGGTCGACGCCGGCTGATTCGTCTGGCGCGCCAATCAGCACGGCTTCAATGTCGGCGTAGCGGTCCCGCGAGTCCGCGCCTGCCACGGCGTCGCCGTCGACCTCGAGGCTGGCGTGGCCGATGCCCTTGAATCCCAGCTTCCAGGTCCCGGAGACGTCCGGCGTGAAGATTGTTTCGACGTCGACGGCGGTGGCGCCGGCGGGGATGGCGCCGGCACCCCGGGTGAGCGTGGTCCGGGGACCGTATTCCTCCGCGACTGTGCCGGCCGGTCCCCGCCAGGTCAGCCGGACGCTGCCCTCCCCCTTGCCCGGGGCGTGGCATTCCGCGGTCCGGGGTTCGCGAAGGCCCTCGGAGAGCCAGGCACCCTGGACGGTGGTGAGCCGGACGCCGTCGCCGGCCCGTGCACGCAGGCCCGCGGCGGGCGCCACCGTGTAAGCCGGGAACACCGAGGCGCTGCCGCCGCCCTGGGTCCGGGGATCCAGCGCCGCCGGTCCCACCACTGCGATGGCGCTGAGGTCCCCGGGTGAGAGGGGAAGGACGCCGGCCGGATTTTCCAGCAGCACGAATCCTGCCGCGGCGGCCTCCCGGGCCACGGCGGCGCCGGCTTCGGGTGCCGCGGGCCCGTTCCGGCGGCCCTCCTCCACCCGGCGGCCCAGGGTGACGAGCCGGCGCACCTTCTCGTCGATCACGGCCTCGGAAACCAGGCCGGAGGAGATGGCTTCCACCAGCCCGTCACCCCACAGCTTCTCCGGTCCCGGCATGGCAAGATCCGTGGCCGAAAGGGCGGACTCCACGCTGGAGTACACCGCGTGCCAGTCCGAGACTACGGCGCCTTCGAATCCCCACTCGGTTTTGAGCGGGTTCTCCGTCAGGGGATTCTCGGTCATGGCCTTCCCGTTCACGCCGTTGTAGGCCGCCATGATCATCCAGGGGCGGGCCTGCCTGACGACTCGTTCAAACGGTGCAAGGTACACCTCATGCAAAGTCCGTTCGTCGAGCACGTTGTTCACGGTGGTCCGCTCGGTCTCGGCCTCGTTGGCGACGAAGTGCTTGGGGCAGGCGCCGATGCCCTGGCCCTGGATGCCGTCCACGTACGCCGCCGCCAGTTCACCGGTCAGGAGCGGGTCCTCGGACAGGCACTCGAAGTTCCGGCCTGCCAGCGGTGAACGGTGCAGGTTCATCGTGGGTCCGAGCACCACGTCCACCTCCTGGCGGCGCGCCTCGGCCGCGAGCAGCCTCCCCACCCGCTCCATCAGCCGCCGGTCCCAGGAAGAAGCCAGGCACGTGGCGGACGGCAGGTTCACCGAGCCGGCCGCCTCGGTATCGCGGTGGCCGCGAACGCCGACGGGCCCGTCGGAAACCGTGATCTTCGGCAGTCCCAGGCGCGGCTCGGCCTGGGTAAACCAGAGGCCGGAGCCGCTCAGGAGCCGGACCTTGTCGGCCACCGGCAGGGTGCGGATCGCTTCTTCGACGTCGGCGTCAAAGCTCGTGAAAGTCATTCCTTGGTGCTCCTGATCGTGGGTTTTCGTCAGCTACCAGCATGGGTTTGCGGCGGCGCGCCCGGACAGCGCAGTTTCATTGGTTGACACGGCGCTGCGGGGAACTCAGGACGCGACCGCTGCTGAAATGGCGGCGGCGGTCAGGCGGTGCGTGCCCGCCCCGACGGTTTGGCCGTCCTGCCCCGGCAGCCTGATCTCCGCCTCCACGCCGTCGGGGATGCTTGCTTCGACCTCAAGCACTCCGTCGCCGGTGGTCCGCCACTCGACGGCGATGGTGCCGTCCGGGCTGCGCAGGCTGGTCCTGGCCCAGTCGATGCCCTCGCCGGGCAGGGGCGCGATCAGCACCCTGGAGTAGCCCGGGGCGAGGGGCCGGATTCCCCCGACGTACTTGTGCAGCCAATCAGCAATGGCGCCAAGCGCGTAGTGGTTGAAACTGGTCATTTCGCCGGGGTTGATGGTGCCGTCCGGGAGCATGGAGTCCCACCGTTCCCAGACGGTGGTGGCCCCCATGGTCACCGGATACAGCCACGAGGGGCATTCCTGTTCGAGCAGGAGCCTGTACGCCTCGTCAGCGTGTCCGGTATCGGCCAAGGCGCCGGTGATGAAGGGGGTCCCGGCGAACCCGGTGGAGACGCGGTAGTTGTTGTTCCGCACCAGTTCGGCGAGCCGGTTGCCGGCAAACTCGCGCTGCCGGCCGGTCTGCAGGATGTCGAAGGCGATGGCCAGGGCGTAGACCGTGGTGCAGTCGCTGTGCACGGTTCCGTCGGCGGCCACGTAGTGGGTGTTGAAGGCCGCTTTGACCCGCTCGGCGAGGCGGCCGAACGCGGCGGCGTCGGCGTCGTGTCCGAGGAGCGCAGCCGTCCGGGCGGTGATGGACGCCGTGCGGTAGAGGCACGCCGTGGCGACGACGCCGGTGTCCGCTTTGGCCGCCCACGGCTGGTCCGGCGCGGCGTCCGGGTCCAGCCAGTCGCCGAACTGGAAGCCTTTATCCCATAGCCCGGCGGGCGAGAGCAGTCCCTCCACCCGGCGCGTGTGGGAGGCCATCGAATCGTACTGGTCCTTCAACACGGTGTCGTCGCCGTAGGCCTCCCACAACGCCCACGGAACCCACACGGACGCCTCGCTCCAGATGGCCGAGGATTCCGGTGCCGGGAATTCCGGCGGCTGGGGGCAGTACTTCAGTGCGTCCGGCACGGTGATGGGAACGAGTCCGCCGGCAGCCTTTTGTTCCGCGGCAAGGTCCCGGAGCCAGTCCTGCAGGAAGCCCTTGACGTCGTACAGGAACGCGGCCGTGGGGGCGAACACGGCGATGTCCCCGGTCCAGCCGAGCCGCTCATCGCGCTGCGGGCAGTCGGTGGGGAGGTCCAGGAAATTGCCCTTGAGGCCCCAGACGATGTTGCGGTGCAGCTGGTTCACCAGCGGGTTGGAGCACTCGAAGCTGCCGGTGCGTTCGAGCTCGGAGTGCACCGCCACGGCTTCGAGGGATTCCGCCGTCAGCTCGCCGGGCCAGCCGGATACTTCCGCGTAGCGGAATCCGTGGAAGGTTTTGCTGGGTTCGAAGAAGTCCTTGGCGCCGGAGAGGATGAAGGTGTCGGTGGCGGCGGCCGAGCGCAGCGGCCGGGTTCCCAGCTCACCGTCCTCGAGGACTTCGGCGTGGCGCACGGTGATCGTGGTGCCGGAGTCGCCCCGGACGGTGAAGCGCAGCCAGCCGACCAGGTTCTGGCCAAAATCCACCAGCGTCTTGCCGGCCGGTGAGGTGAAGACCTCCACCGGTTTGATGACCTCGTTGCGCACCACCGGCGGCCCGACGGGATCCGCCAGCCGGCTGGCGTCGAACTCCAGCGCATGGACCCCTGCCCAGGCGCCCGCCCCCACGGAGGTTGCGTCGGCGTTGAAGCCCGGCCGGGCCCAGCCTGCCGGTTCCCGCCGCGCGTCGATGCGCTGTCCGTCGTAAAGATCGTTGGCCGTGGTGCCCGAGGGACCGGACTGCCAGGACGTGTCCGAGGCGACCGACTGGACGTGGCCGTCGGCGAATTCGATGTCCAGCTGTCCGTAGAACCCGAGTTCATCGCCGTACAGGCCCGACTTGCCGTGCCAGGCCAGGCGTCCGCGGTACCAGCCGTTGCCGAGCGCAACGCCGATCACCGTAGCCGGCCCAACGAGCGCGGTCACGTCGTAACTGCGGTAGCGCAGGCGCCATTCATACGAGCTCCAGCCCGGACTCAGCACGTCCTCCCCAACCGGGACGCCGTTGATCTGCGCCTCGTAGATGCCGAACGCCGTTGCCCGCAGGAGCGCGCGCTTCACGGGTCCGTGGCCTGCGTCGAGCCGGAATTCCTTGCGCAGAAGCGGGGCGCCGTCGAAGTCTTGATCGGGCGCGATCATCGTGGCGGACCAGGGTGCCGGGGTCATGTGGTGTCGTCCATTCGTGTCGGGAGTTGGCATGCTGTGGGAGTTGCCATGCTGTGGGGGTGCGCGGTACCGCTGGCGTCGCGGGATCAGGACCGGCACGGGTTCGGCTCAGGCGTAGTGGCAGGCGACGTCGGACGCGCCCACGCTCCGCAGGGCCGGTCGTTCGGTCCGGCACAAGTCCGTGGCCAGCGGGCAGCGCTGGCTGAAGGGGCAGCCGCCGGGAGCGGCAGCGGCGGCCGCCGCGGTCCGCACGCCCAGCGCTTCGCGTTTTTGCCGCCGTTCGGCCTGTTCCGCCGGGCGGGGCACGGGCGAGGCCGCCACGAGTGCCTGGGTGAAGGGGTGTTGGGGCGACTCGGTGACATGTGCCGCGGGACCGCTTTCCATGACCTGGCCGCGGTAGAGCACCACGACGCGCTGGGCGAGGAACTGGACCACGGAGATATCGTGGGCGATGAACAGGTAGCTCAGCCCCCGCTCATCCCGGAGGTCGGCCAGGAGGTTCAGGACCTGGGCCTGCGTTGAGAGGTCCAGCGCGCTGACCGCTTCGTCGCACACCACGAGTTTCGGCTCGCAGATCAGGGCCCGGGCGACGGCGATCCGCTGCCGCTGGCCGCCGGAAAACTGGCCGGGAAAGCGGTCCACGGCCTCGCGCGGAAGCCCCACCCTGGCCAGCATGTCCTCGGCGCGCTGCCGGGCTTCCCGGGCGGCCACGCCGCGGATCCGCAGCGGTTCGGCCAGTGACGCGCCGATGCTCTGCCGGGGGTTGAGCGAGGAGTTCGGGTCCTGGAACACGGCCCGGAGTTCGCCGCCCAGTTCACGCCGCCGCGCGGGGCTGGCATGGGTGATGTCCGCGCCGTTGTAGCGGACCGAACCCCCGCTGCACTTTTCCAGGCCCAGGATGGCTTTGCCGATCGTGGACTTTCCGGAGCCGGACTCCCCCACGAGGCCCACGGTCTCCCCGGGCCGGATGCTGAAGCTCACGCCGTCCACCGCGGCCGGCATCGCGGCGGCGCTCCGGCCCCGGCCGTATCGGACCACGAGGTCCACCACGTCAAGGAGCGGCTGCTCGGGAGCCTGCGCTGTTCCGTCCTGGCGTACCGCTGTTTCGATGCTCATGGCCTGTCCTTCTCAACTGTGCTGTCCATCTCAAGAATGTCGAGGACACGGTGGGCGGGTACTTCGGTGGCCACCCAGGCCAGGCCTTCCACGGCCAGTTCGTCGGCCTTGACGCAGCGCACCAGGCCGTCGTCGGAGCCGGAGGGCACCAGCGGGACCGGCGCCACGCAGGCAGAGCCGGCGAACTGGCACCGCGCCACGAACCGGCACCCGCCAGGCCAGTCCTTGGGCTGCGGCACCTGGCCGTTGATGGTTGCCAACCGCTCGGGCATGTCCTCGGCGGTGTTGGCGTGCGGGTCGGCGGCCAGCAGCGCCAGGGTGTATGGGTGGCGGGGGTTGTCCAGGATGTTGGCCGTCCGGCCGCTTTCCACCACCTGGCCGGCATACATCACGGCCACGGTGTCGCAGATGTCGGCCACCACGCCGAGGTCGTGTGTCACCATCACCACGGACATACCGGTGTCCTTGACCAGTGCCCGCAGCAGCGAGAGGATCTCGGCCTGCACCGTCACGTCCAGCGCCGTGGTGGGTTCGTCGGCGACCAGCAGCCGGGGACGGCCGGCCAGGGCCAGGGCGATGGCCACGCGCTGGGCCATGCCGCCGGAGATCTGGTGCGGGTAGGTGGTGAGGATGCGGGCGGCGTCCACGATGCCCACCTTTTCGAGCAGGTTCAGGGCTTCGGTGCGCGCTTCGGCTTTGCCCATGCTCCGCAGGCGCCGGATGGCGGAGACCAGCTGGTAGCCGACCGTGAACATGGGATCGAGGGCCCGCATGGGTTCCTGGGAGATCAGCGCGATCTCCCGGCCCCTGACGCCGGCCAGCTCATTTTCCGTGGCGGCCGCAAGATTCCGGCCGTTCCACAGGATCTGGCCTCCGGTGGCGGATACGCCGGAGGGCAACAGGCCCAGCAGGGACAATGCCGTCATGGTTTTGCCGCAGCCGGATTCGCCCACGAGCCCGAGCACGGTCCCCTGTTCGACGTCGAAGGAGACCTCCGTGACCAGCGGCGTGCCGCCGTCGACGCCCACCGAGAGCCCGCGGACGCTCAGGAGGCCGGCCGTGGCGGGTTCGTCCGGCGCCGCGGACAACGCAGCGAACGGCGTAGCGGCAGCGGTGGACGGCGCAGCAGCGGACGCAGCCGCCCGGCGTCGGCGGTCCGCGGCGGAGGGCAGATGGGAGGCGGCCGCATTCGGGGCCTTCCCCAGGGCGTTGCCGATGGCGTTGGCCGCGAGGACCGTCAGCGCGAGGACCGCACCGGTGGGGACCATCAGCCAGGGGGCGTCGTAGACGTGCTGGGATGCGCCCTGGATCATGCCGCCCCAGCTGGGCTGCGGGATGGGCGGCCCGAATCCGATGAAGGCCAGGCCGGCCTGGATCAGCATGCCCACCGCGAAGATGAGGGCGGACTGCACCACGATCGTGTTGTTCAACCCGGGCAGCACGTGCCGCAGGCTGATGCCGAGCGTGCTCACGCCGTCCACCTTGGCGGCGTCGACGTAGAGCTGTGACTGCAGCGCGGTGGCCTGGCCCAGCATCACGCGGTAGATGCCGGCCGAGATGAGGACGCCCAGGATCGCCATGACGACGGGAATGTTCGTTCCCACGGCACCGATGACCGCCAGGATGATCACGGTACCGGGCAAGGACATCATGACTTCGGTGACGCGGCTGATCGGCCCTTCGGTCCGTTTTCCCGCGGCGGCGACCATCGCCAGGACGGTGCCGAGTCCGACGCCGACAATCACCGCGATGAGCGATGTCCCCAGGGTGCCGGCGGCTGCGGCGAAGATGCGGCTGAGCAGGTCCCGGCCCAGTTCGTCGGTGCCCAGCCAGTGGGCGGCGGTGGGTCCGGACAGGATGGCGGCGAAGTCCTGGTCCTCGGTCTTGTACGGCAGCCACCACGGCGCCGTGAGGGAGGCGACCACCAGGGCCGCAAGCCAGAGCACCCCTGCCACGGCACCGGGTGCCGCGAACAGGCGGTGGGCCTGAATCCGGCCGACCGCGGCCTTGGGGCCGGGTCCGGGCCTGCCCGTGGCGGTGCTGGCGGGTGTGGCTTCGCCTGTGCCTGTATCTTCCGCATTCGTGGTGGCGGGAACGGGCGCGGGGGCAATGGAAGGGATCATGAGGCACGCAACTTCGGGTCGAGAAACTTGGTGGCGAGTTCCAGCACGAGGTTCACGGCCACCACCACGACGGTGGCGACCACCACTACGCCCTGCACGGACGGGGCGTCGTGGGTGCTGACGGAGGTCTGGACTGCCTGGCCGAGGCCCGGCATGGCGAAGAGCTGTTCCGCGATCACGGAACCGCCGAACAGTCCGATGAACTGCAGGGCGATGCCGGCCACGATCGGCAGGCTGGCATAGCGCAGGGCGTGGATGTACAGGATCTTCCAGGTCGGGGTGGCCGTTGCCCGCAGGGTCCGGATGTGTTCCTGCTGCAGCGCCTCCAGCATGGAGGCCCGGGTCTGGCGGGCGATGAACGCCGCACCGCCCACGGCGAGGGTGATCACCGGCAGGGCCAGGGACAGGGCCCAATCCTGGGGGGAGACCTCAAAGGGGACGTAGCCGGTGGCCGGAAAGACCGAGGACTGGACGGCGAAGAGGTACACAAAGATGATGCCGATCCAGAAGGCCGGCAGCGCCACGGCGAGGCCGCAGACGGCGCCGACGATCCGGTCGACCAGGCCGCCGCGCACGGCTGCCGTGACGCCAAGACCGATTCCGAGTACGGCGCTGAGGAGCGTGGCTCCGGCGGCGAGGGCCGCCGTTACCGGCAGCCTGCTGGCCAGGTCGGCGCTCACGGAGCGGCCGTCGATCAGGGACACCCCGAAGTCACCCTGCGCGGCGCTGCCGAGCCAGCGGAAGAACTGGACGGGCAGAGGATCGGACCAGCCGAGCCGAACGTTGACCTCCTCGATGGCTTGCTGGGTGGCGCCGGCGCCGAGGGACACGGCTCCGGGGCTGCCCGGCATGGCGTGCACCAAGAGGAATGCCAGCACCGCGACCACCAGCACGGTGGCCAGCGCCATGAGCAGGCGCTTTGCTACGTAAATCGCCATGATGACCTCCATTGGTCAGGTCCTGCCGGACGGCCTTCGCCTGGGGTGAAGGCCTGGTTGGTGAGGGATTCGAAGAGCGGGATCATCCAGCCGGATTCGACCAGCCGGGTGTTGAGCTTGGTCAGCGCCGCCTTCCGGGCGGCATCGTCCTTGGCGGCGGCGACCTCGCCGGTGGCGGCGCTGAGCTGATCGTCCGTGGCCTTCTGGACATTGGTGAAGCCGTTGAGGATCGCGCCGTACATCAGGCCCACCGGGTTGTCCCAGCCCAGCGGCGCGTAGCCCAGCGGGGTGGTGGCGACGGCGGCGAACGCCTCATCGGTCGACGTCGCCATCTTGACCTGCATGGTGATGCCGACGGCGGCCAGGTCCTTCTGGACCGCCTGGAGATCAGTCTGCGTGGTGGCGCTCGCGACGATGGTGAATTCAAAGCCGTTGGCGTAGCCGGCCTCCGCCAGCAGGCTCTTGGCCTTGGCGGGGTCGTAGGCGAACTGCGAATTCAGTGTCTCCGTGAAACCGGCTGAATCCTTGGGCAGGGCGTTCCACGCCGCGATGTCACCCTTGTGCAGGGCATCGACCAGGGCCTGCCGGTTGATGGCGTACTGGAACGCCTGGCGGACCTTTTCGCTGGCGAAGGCCGGCGATGTCTTGCCGGTCTTGTCGAAGGCGACCATGGTCTGGACCGTGCCGCCGATCTGGGAGACGCCCACCCCCTTGGCCTTGACGAAGTCAACGGTCGGTGAGGTCAGCTGGGCGATGTCCACCTGCCCGGAGACGAGGGCGTTGGCGCGGGCCTGCGGATCCTGGATGACGCTGAAGACGATCTTGCTGTAGGGGTATTTCGCGGCGTCGGTGTTCTTGTCGTTCTTCTGCAGGACGTACTTGTTGCCCTTGACCGTGGTTCCGGAGTCCAGCGTGTACGGGCCGGAGCCGTCCGGCTTGGCGGCCAGGCTTGCCTTGTCCGCGGCCCCTGCCTTGCCAACGATCATGCCGAGGGTGGAGGTCAGGTTCTTCTCGAAGCCCGGCTGCGCCTTGGCGAAGGTCAGGGACACCTGGGTGGGGCTCAGGACGTCCACGGACGTCAGTTCCTGGGCGCCGCCCTTGGCGATGGCGGAGTACGCCGAGAGGGCGGGATCCGTACGGCGGTCGAAGTTGGCCTTCACCAGTGCCGCGTCCAGCGTGGACCCGTCCGTGAACGTCACGCCCTGCTTGAGCGTCAGGGTCAGCACGGTGTTGTCGGCGTTGTAGCTGAATCCGGTGGCCAGGCCCGGGCCCACGGAGCCGTCCGCCTTCAGGGTCATGAGGTTCTCGTAGAGGCCTTCGAAGAACTGACGCTGGGCGTCGGAGACCCGCAGCGGGTCGAATCCGAAGGACGCGCTGTCACTGTCGACGCCGATTGTCAGGGTGGTCTTGTCCACGGTGGAGGCCGCCTGGCCGGAGCCGCCGCAGGCGGTCACGGAGCTGAGCATCAGGACACCGGCCAGAACGGCCGCGCTCCGTCGGGCGGTTGGGTTCAGAAGTTTCATGTAGTGCGCCTTCGCATTCTTTCCAAAACAACGGGGATTTTCGGCATCTGGTGGAGGTCGTAACTGGAGCGGACCAGGCCGGACGTTGGCAGGCCGGCGCCGGTGCGTTCCGGGCCCTTTCCCCCAGATGCGGTCGGGTGGACCGGCTTCATCAAGAGTCGTAGGCGGACGCCATGCCGACACATGAGATTTTCATTGGTTGGAACACTATTGTGGTGAGCGTCACTGGCGACGAAGAAGGAACGAAGACGAATGACGGCACCTGCGGATACCCATTCCCCCGCTGAAATACCGGCCGCCGCGCGCGGCAAGCGGCCCAAACAGGGCGAACCGGTGATCGACCGGGCCCTCAGCCTGCTCGCTGTCTTCACGGACCGCCGTCGGGCGCTGACCCTGTCAGAGATGGCCCGTTATGCGCAGATGCCCGCCCCGACGGCGCTGCGCCTCATTGCCCGGCTGGTCGCCTGGGGCGCTTTGGAGCGGCTCGACGACGGCCGCTACGTCGTGGGCGTCCGGCTGTGGGAAATAGCGTCCCTCTCCCCGAGGGGCCATGGCATCCGGGAAATCGCGTTGCCCTACCTTGAGGACCTCTTCGAGGTGACGCGCCATCACGTGTTGCTGGCTGTGCGGGACAAGGACCAGGCCGTCCTGATCGAACGGCTCTCCTCCAAGCAGGCCACGGAAGTCGCCTACCGGGTGGGCGGCCGGCTCCCCCTGCGCTCCACGGCCGTCGGCCTGGTCCTGATGGCCGGCGCGGATGCGGCATTCCAGGAAAAGATCCTGAAGGAACCAGCAGAGACTGAACCGGGCGTGGCTGCCATGCCGGAAGGCCAGCTGCGGCGCACCCTCTCCGACGTCCACCGGACGGGGATTGCCATGATCCGCCGGTCCGCGCCGTCGCTGACGGTTTCCGTGGCGGCGCCCGTCTTTGATGCCCAGGGCACGGTGGTGGCCGCGCTGTCGATCGTGGTTCCGGACGGGACCACCCCGCCCAACGTCCTGGCTCCGGCGGTGATGGCCACCGCGAGGGCGGTCTCCCGAAACCTTGGCTACCGGGCCGCCCTGGCCGAGGACGTCCGGACCCTGTCGGACGGCTGACCGCGGACCTGCCAACCACCGGCCCTTCCAACCATTGGAAAGGCCCGGCGCGGCGTTGGGATCACGAATCGTAAAGTTGAACCGGCGGTGCACTCGGGTCCCCGGCCTGCTTCCGCGACCACTTGACATGCCCGGTGGCGGAGTCTAGGACTGGCCTTGTCCAGTCCCATCCACCAGCCTAGGAGTTGTTATGGCGACCACGCCCTACGGAATCGTGCACTTTTTCCCGGGAGGCACCAAGGAACAGTACGAAGCGTCACTTGCGGCCGTCCATCCGGGCGCGGGGCTCCTGCCCGAGGGTCAGACCTTCCACGCCGCCGGGGCGTCCGCTGGTGGCTGGACGATCATGGCGGTCCACGAATCGAAAGAGAGCTGGGAAAAATTCCGGGACACGATCCTCATGCCCCGGATGCAGGCCGGCATTGAGGGCGGCTTCGCCGCTCCGCCCGAAGAGACGGTGATCGACCTCTACAAGGTCATGCCCTAGCGGCACGCCACTCACACAGCCAGTTCAAACAGCGCGGTCGTACCAGTCGAGTACACGCAACGCGCGGAGGGTGTTCCACCGGCTGGACCGGCCGTCACCGTCATCAACCGGGAAATGGACGATCCCGGGATGCGTGTTTTCGAGCAACCAGGTCCCGTCGGGCTGCTTCTTTGACCGGAGCAACTCCACGGCTTCGGCCAAGCGCGGGTCCGGCGGCTCTCCCGCCGAACGGAAGTACTCCAGGGCACGGAGCACGTCATAGTGCCAGCGGGTCGGAAATGAGAACGTCAGCCAAGCCGGGTCTATGACCCCGCCGGTGCTCTTGCGTCGGAACAGGCCTCGCTCCAGCAGATACTCCTCGCCCCGGCGCCGCGCGTCCACGGATTGCGCCGACCCGCCCGTGACCCGTCCGTGGGCCAGGAGGCCCTCGAGGACGTTGATCGTCGTGGCGGCCGAGGACACCACGGCGCCGGATTCCGCCCAACAGTTCCACCCGCCGTCGTCCAGTTGCTCGCTGACAAGCCGGGCGACGACGCCGTCGACGTCCTGATCAAAGTAGGCGCCCAGCGCCACCGTCATACCGTTGATGCACGGCTCCACCTCGCCGTGGAAATACGGCTGGCCGCCCTCCTCCCAGCGGCAGTTGTCCCTGACCAGCGCGATGGTCTGGCGCATCTGCTCACTTCGCGGGTCGATCCCGAAGTCACGCAGCAGGAGCAAGCTGTACGTTGTGGCGGTCCACGGCTGGGGGACGCGGTCCCAACCTGTGTCACCGCCGGTTTCATCCGCGCCGTCGCCGTCGGGGCCTTCGCCGTCGGGGCCGTTGCCGTCGGGGCCGTCACTCCTGGCGGGGAAGTACGCGCCATGCGCCCATTGGCCGTCCTCGTCCCGCAATGCCAGCAAGCGGGCACCCCAGCCTTCGGTCGCTACCCGCGCGCGCTCTGCGGCAACGACCTCGGGCCCGGCGCCGCCGAGATCCTGCAAGACCTGCCATCGAAGGGAAGGATCCGAATCCATCAGCCAGTCCAGGACAGTCATACGCCGATGGTAGCGCTCCGGGATCGCTCGCATCAGATGGGCACAGCCGAGCAGTCACGCGGCATTGCCGCCGGACGTCCGTGGCCAGCGGGCCGGACGTTCAGGAGGTCTTCGGCCGGATCACCAGGACGGGGCACGGCGAGTGGCTGGCCACTTGGGCGGAAACCGATCCGATGTGCAGCCCGGCGAAGCCGCCGTGGCCGCGGGAGCCGACGATCACCAGGTCAGCTTCCTTTGCGGCGTCAAGAATTGCCGACGCCGCTGAGTCATTCTTGATGGTCCGCGTCACGACATTGACACCGACTGCGGATTTCGCCGCCTCGGCGCTCAGCGCTTCAGCCTGCTGCTCCGGGGAGTCCTCTGCCACGATTTCCCCTGCCGCCGTTTCCAGCATTGCCGGGTACCACGCCATCGGCGCCTTGTTCCAGACAGTCAGGACCCGGAGCTCCGCACTGCGGTACCGGGCCTCCTCAACACCCCACGCCAGGGCCTCGTGTGATTGCTTCGAGCCGTCAAATCCGATCACGATCACAAAGGGATCAACTTTTTTCATGGTTCCAGACTTTCACTGCCCGTTTGCGGCGCCTAGGGGCCTCTGACCCCATCCGGGATGAAAACGCCGGAGTGAATTGACCGAGCCCCGCCGCGCAGGGCACCAAGGGTGTCGCGGTGGTCAGACGATGCCGCGCTTGGTGGCCGTCTTGAGCGCGTCGCGCCGGCTTACCGCCCCGAGTTTGCGGTAGATGGACCGTTCGTGGGTCTTGACCGTGTTCACGGAAATGTACAACGCCTCGGCAATTTCAGCCGCGGTCATGATGGAGCGCATGTAGGAGAGGACTTCGCGTTCGCGCTCGGTCAGGTTCCAGTAGGACTGCGCACGAAGGCGGGTCTCACCCTGTGCCTCGCGTGCCATCAGCGCCGCGATGAACGACTCGTGCGCGGTGCCCCACACAGCATGCTCCACGAGCAGATCCGCCAATTCCTCTCTCCGTTCGGCGAAAGGACGCAGGACGGTTTCAGGCTCGGCACGGAGGACAGCATGTTCAATCCGCTCGTGTGCCGCCGCGGCATCTCCGGCTCCATGGGCCATAATCGCCTCGGTCAGGCTCAGGCAGGTGTCGATATACGAGCTGCCGCGGCGATCGGCCAGTGACTCGGCACAGCGTTGCGAAGCGGCGGTGTCACCTTCGCGGCGCAGCAACTCCGCCAGCAGCATATCCGCCAAGGCGCCGTGCCCCCCGGCACCGAGTGGTTGGACGGTCCGCAAAGCTCCGTCCCGGTCGCCCCTGGCTTCGGCAATTTTCGCCACCGCGATGGTCTCCAGGGCATTCCATGACACGGCGTACCGTCCCCGCCCGTGAAAGGACTCCAGCGCCGCGCTGGAGTCGGCCAAACGGGCCAGGTCGCCGGCGGCGCAATCAACCAGGACCCGATAGATGGCGCTGAGCGGACCCGTCGGGAACAGCTCGCTGCCCAATCGCTGCGCTTTGGTAAGACAGGTCCGCGCAGCCTGCAGATCATCATTCCAGTAGCACGCGATGCCACGGGCCAGCCAGGCCGGAGCCATCCGTTGCCGCGAATTCCAGCCCAGCGCCTCTCCCCGTTCCAACGCCGCCGTGCCAAGTTCGTCGGCGCTCACGAGGTCACCGGCGATGGCGTGAGCCAACGCGAGCTCGGCCTGGGCGCAGATTTCCACGGCGTCCAGCTGTTCCGGGTTGCCTGTGCCCCCTGTTGCCTGGAGCAGCGCCGTCGCGAGTTCGCCGGTGCGGTGCAGCCGGAACTCTGCCTGGGCCAGCAGGAAGAGTCCTGTCGAGAAGGAGCTGGAGCGGCCATCTCCTGAAATGTCCGTCGTCGACCGGCCATCGTCCGTCTCGGTGTGCGGGTCCAGGCGGCCGTCGGCAGGCAGCGGCTCGTAGAGCGCCCGGTAACTGTCCAGCCTCCGGCGTCGAATTGCGTCCAGCGCGAAGGTCCGCGACAGCGCCCGGTCGGTGAGTTCGGCCGCGGCGGTGCTGTCGCCGGAAAGGGCACGGCAGACCGATCGGATCATCAGGATCTCTGGATCCTCGCCCCACGGTGCGGGCAGGTCCAGGCACAGCCGTTCGAGGGTCTGCACGTCGTTTCCGAGCAGGAATTCGAGCCAATGGGCGCCGAGGGAAATCACGGCCTGCCGGGGTGCGCGTCCTTGCAGCGCCTGGGCGACGCCCTCGACGACGTCGACGTCCTGGTAGTACCTTGCCGCCACGCGGTGCAGACGCTCGGCGAGCAACGGGTCGCGCCGCTGCAGGATGCGCCGGCACTGCGCCGCGAAGAGGGAATGCCACCGGAACATCGATTCGCCCGCATGGTATTCGTGTTCCTCGATGAAGAGCCCGTTACGGAGGCATTCCTCAAGCAGCACGCCGCCACGGGGACGGCCTTCGAGTTCGACGGCGAGCCGGCGGCCGAGCCAGTCGCTGGTAGTGGCCCTGAGAATGAATTCGGCCAGCGACGGTTCGATCTGGTCGAGGATCTCTTCTGCGACGTAGTCGGCGAGCGGGACGTGCGTCGGCGCGGAGCCTGGCGTTGCAAGCGGCACGTTGCGCGCCTGCGCCAACGAGACGAGGCTGGCGTGGACTGCCACAGGCCAGCCGGCAGTCATCTTCCAGAGCGACCCGGCGTCGAACGTTTGATCTTGTCCCAGCGCACTGGCGAACTGGGCAACTTCCTCCCGCGTGAAGGCCAGT
Source organism: Arthrobacter sp. P1_H7 (assembly GCF_056405215.1). Classification (NCBI taxonomy): domain Bacteria; kingdom Bacillati; phylum Actinomycetota; class Actinomycetes; order Micrococcales; family Micrococcaceae; genus Arthrobacter; species Arthrobacter sp. P1_H7. The sequence continues at coordinate 197,556 of NZ_JBFUCO010000011.1, forward strand.
TCGGCGGCGCGAAGTTCACCCAGTCCCTCGCCGTACCGGAATCTTTCGAGCTGGATGGACGTATGGCCGCGTCCCGAGAGGACCAGCCGCAGTGAGGGGGGTGCCGATGCTGCGAGCACCCCGACGATTCCGTTCGCCAGCCCAGGTCCGGCCAAATGGACGTCATCGATCACCAGGACAATCGGTTCGGTGAGGTGCTCGAGTGCCCCGAGGAGAAGGTCGTAGGAGGCCGCCCTGTCGTGGGCAAGGCTCGGGTCAAGAGCCAGGAGGGCGTCGGTTCCGGGCAACGGCATTTTGCTCGCCGCGGACTGGATCGCCCCAACGACACCGTGAAACAGCCGCGCGGGCTGCGTGTCGAACCGGTCCAGCGACAGCCAAGCGCACGGCAGATCGCACTTGCGGACCCAATCACCCAGGAACGTGGACTTGCCGTAGCCGGCCGGGGCCGCGACGAGGGTCAGCCGGTGCGAATCTGCAGCCGCGGACAGGGCGCTTTCCAGACGTGGACGCTCCAACGCTCCGAGGCCGCGCACAGGCGGACGGATCTTGAACTGTGGACCCGATACCCATTCGGCGTCTAGCCTATCTCTCACATTCCACATGCTAGGTGGGCACAAAAGGGCACCAACAGGGCGCAAAGACCCCTTGTGCGCCGCTCCATAGCGCGACAATACGGCGATTAGGGCTACCGGATTACGGCACGGCACGAATTGCATGCCCGGCGGTATCATCAGTCATGCCTTCGAAGCACGGCAGCCCGACAGACCCGATTTTCCTTCATGACCTCGACAAGGCCGACCACAGGCGGGTCATTATTTTCGCGATTGCACGTCTCATCGCATTTTCGGTTGTAGTCCTCGCCCTGTATTTCCTTATTCCCGTCGGGGGATTCAATGACGCCGATCCCGCGGCCGCCTGGATCCGCCTGGCGGGTGTCGTGCTGGTCTTTTTCGCAGCCTTGGCAATTCAATTGCGGCTGATACTCGTGGCACATATCCCGAGGGTCCGGGCGGCCGCGGCTGTCGCCGAAACCCTGTTGATGTTTCTGTGTCTCTTCGCGCTGCTTTACACATCAATGTCGATCACATCCCCGCCGGCGTTTAGCGAGCCCCTGAGCCGAACCGATGCCCTTTACTTCACCACTTCCACGTTTGCCACCGTCGGGTTCGGGGACATTACGCCGGTAAGCCAGCTGGCGAGGGGAGTCGTGTCCGTCCAAATGATTGCCGATTTAGGTGCACTCCTATTGATCGCAAAAGTGGCATTCTTCGCGGCCGGGCAGCGTCTGGGCCGCGAATCCTGAACCGGCCGCCGTCATCACCCAAAACGGATGACAGCACGCCGGCCGGCTGAAATTTCGCTGGATATGAAAGAGCAGGCACCCGCACACCTTTGGCAGTGCAGGGTCCGGGCCACCGATCTGCACGTCCGACGTGCGGCGTCCACCCCGTAGGGGCGGCTGTGGCGGGCGTTTCCCCGGCGTGACAGATCACCCTGTGTGGGTGGGGCTGGACCGGTGCGCCGAGTGAACAATGAAAATAGCCGTGAATGCCCAGCCGCGGAACACAAGCTAAGGCGGATCCCCTCATGTCGCTGAACGATCAGCCCGCTGGCCCCGCTAGCCCGGATCAGGAAGAAATCCTGCGGTTGCGGGCCGAAGTTGCCCGTCTCCAGCAGGAACGGGACGTTGCCCGCAAGGCCCCCCCGAGGCCGTCCGTGCGGCATCCGGGGCTGGCCCGACGCATTGTGGCAATCGTGCTGGTGGTTCTCACTGGCCTGTTGGCCTTCGCGACAGTCCCGGCCCTTTACCTGCGCAGCGAAGTCATCGACACCGACCGCTACGTGGCCACTGTCGCACCGTTGGCCTCGGATCCTGCGATCCAGGCCGAAATCACCGACAAGGTCACCCAACAGATCACCGACGCCGCGGACTTCCAGACCATCACGCGGGATGCCCTGAACGAGCTCGCTAAAACGGCGCCCCGCGTGGCGGCCGTGCTCACCGGGCTGGCCCCGATGCTTGCGGAGCAGACCAAATCGCTCATCCATACCGCCGTTGCCAGATTCGTGGCGACACCGCAGTTCCAGGACCTTTGGATCCAGGTGAACCGGGTCGCGCACCAGGGGCTGGTCAACCTTGCCACGGGAAGCACGGGTGGCACCGTCAGTATTGACGAGAACGGCACGGTGTCGATTTCCACGAAAGAGATCATCGCCCGGGTCAAGACTCTCCTTGTCCAGCAAGGGGTGGACATCGCCTCAAGGATCCCGGAAGTTGACGCGCAGATCGCCCTGTTCCAGTCTCCTGAACTGGTCCGTGCCACGGAAACCATCCGGACCTTGGACCGGCTCGGCCCAATCTTGGCGTGGCTGACGGTGCTCAGCGCCGTGGGCGCCATTGCCGTTGCCCCCCGGGGCCGGAGACGGAGCACGACGAGCGGCGTGGGGTTGGCCGTGGCGGTGTCAATGGCGGTGCTGGCGCTGGCCCTCGTGATCGGGCGCAGCTACGTCCTGAACTCGATTCCGTCCAGTGCTGTCTCCCCTGCGGCGGCCGAAAGCCTGGTCGAGGCACTCCTGGTACCGCTGCGCACCAGCCTGCGCCTTGTCTTCGTCGTCGGACTGCTGATTGCCCTGGCAGCTTTTCTGGGCGGCCACTCGCGTCCCGCGGAGTACGTCCGGCACGGCCTGGCGACTGCGGGCGATTACATCACCGGCAAGATCGGCGGTGGCCAGGCGAAGCCATGGCAGCTCTGGTTGGCCCGCTACCGGCGGATCATCGAAGCCACCGTCGTCGGCATCGCTGTGCTGGTCCTGATCTTTTGGCAGGACCCGACGGCGGCCGTCGCCATCTGGACGGCCGTGCTGGCCGTGCTGGTCATTCTCGTGGTCGAACTGCTGTGCCGGCCGGCCGTAGCCGGCGTGCCAGCGCCCGAGCCCGCCGTCGAGCCGGGCGCCGAGACCGGGGCCGAGCCTGGCGGTGAGTCCAGTGTCGAGTCCGGCGGCAAGCCCGGCGGTGAGTCCGTCACTGCTGGCGGCCCTCCCGATGACACGTATCCCACGACTCCCATCCCCCGGGCGACCGACGCCGGAGGGACCGGCGCGTGACGGATTGTCGGGACCGGACAGCCAGTTAGCGCCGGGCCAGCCGACGCTAACTGGGCAGCCGCCGCCGCAGCCGCCGATGCTAAGCGAAACTAGGGGGCGGTCGGCGAGAACGGGAAGAGGTCCTCCCCGGCGCCGTGCACCACCACGCAGGTAGCCTCGGGTACTTCCCGCCAGGCCCCGCGGAGGTCCCCCAGCGGTTCGGAGACGACCAGGCGCGCGTTGTCCGCCAGGTCATGGAGCAACGGGTTCTCCGGGTACTGGACGCGAAGGGTCGCGACGTCGGTGCTGTGGAACAGCGACCGGGACTGCCGTTCGCTCGAGTAGCGGAACGCCCAGGTGGTGTCGCCGTCGGTAGTGGCCACTGTCATCTGGATCGGCTGCTCGATCCCGTGGCGCCGGCCGACGTCTTCAATCAGTCCAACCGCGGCAGCCACGGCCGCCCTCGGGTCCTGCTCCAGCCCGAAGGTCAGGGCGAGGTAAAAGAAGAGCTCTGAGTCTGTGGCTCCCTCGATCAGCGGAAAGAGCGATGGCTCAACGGCCATGGCCAAGTCGCGCTTCACGGTCGGGAAATCCCTGATGAGTCCGTTGTGCATCCATAGCCAGCTGCCGTGGCGGAATGGATGGCAGTTCGTCTGTTGGACTGCCGAGCCGGTCGAGGCTCGAATGTGCGCGAAGACCCGGCCGGCCGACGCCTGGGCGGAGAGCTCGCGGAGGTTGCGGTCATTCCAGGCCGGCTCCGTGCTGTGGAACAAGCCGGGATACGGCGCGGATCCGTACCAGCCCACGCCGAAGCCGTCCCCGTTGGTGGTTTCAACCCCCATTCGAGCGTGCTTGCTCTGCATCACGAGCGAGTTGGTGGGTTTGTACAGCAGCTCCTCCAGTTGCACAGGCGAACCCGAATACGCTAGCCAACGGCACATGGCATCCTCCCTCTGTTGTGGACAGCAGTCCATCACGGCGACGGAGCGGGCACATCATCACCCCGGGGTGATTCGGGCCGCGGGGTGGGAGGTCATGGGTCCCACCCGTGGTCGATAGTTCCGACGTCGCGTCCCCGCTGGTCAGCGGCGACGACGTCGCGTCCCCGCTGGTCAGCGGCGCACCCGGCGTGGAGAGCAGCGCGAAAGGATCACCCGCGGCGGGTGACGCGCATGCGGGCCCCTCACCCAACACTGGTGGTACCTGCCAGTGATTGGGCTGCCAGGCGAAAGCCCATGGAGAGGTGAGTCCAATGTCGAAACCACAACCAGTCCTCGCGCGAATGTCCGCGCTCGGGGCGGCGGTCGCGCTGCTCGCCGGCTGTGCCACTTCGGGACCCAGCAGCCCCAGCGCGAGCCCAACGGCGAGCGTTTCACCGGTTTGCGCTGCCGCCACTGACCTTTCAACAGCCCTGACGAATTTCAAGGACACCCTCAAGTCAGGCGCCACGATCGGCCAGATCCAGGCGGCCCGGGATCAAGTTCGGAAGAGCTACGACGATCTGGTCAACGCGGCCAGTGACGCGGCCAAGGATCGGGTGGATGCCGTCAAAGCTGCCCAACAGAAGTTCACCTCCGCTGTGAACTCCGTTCCCGACGACGCCACCCTGACGCAGGCGGCCAACTCGCTCAAGGACGAAGCCGCGAACGTGCAGGCCGCCATAAGCGATCTCTCGAACGACGCCAAGTGCTAGTCCGGGTCTTCCGGGATATCCGCGGTGCACCCATTCCCATCCAAGGCTGCGTTCGTAGGCAACGCCGCACGAAATGAAAGTAGGGAAGCCAAATGAGTTTCTTTGAGAACTTTTGGGATATTTTCTGGTGGCTGTTCATCTTCTATGCGTTCTTCGCCTTCCTTTGGGCGTTGTTCATGGTGATCGGAGACCTCTTCCGCGACAGCGAGCTGAGCGGCTGGTGGAAGGCTGTCTGGATCGTCCTCCTGGTCTTCATTCCATTCCTGACTGTGCTGGCATACATGATTGCCCGCGGCAAGGGAATGGCGGAGCGGTCAATGGCCCGGGCCCGCAAGTCCCAGCAGGAAACCGATGCGTACATTCGCCAGGTCGCCGCGGCGAGCCCCACCGAGGAGATCGCCAAAGCCAAAGCACTCATGGACGCGGGAACCATCAGTGCAGAGGAGTTTGCCCAGATCAAGAGCAAGATCGTCGTCTGACTCCGGGTTGACGCGCGAGGAGCAGGCCTGGCCAACTCGCTATTCATGAGGCCATCAGGCTTCTAAGATATGGCTAGGCTGAACCAAGGAGGGCTCATGGAGCCGGAACCATCGGAATCCAATCCACGTTCGGCCCTCCCCCGCACCGTCATAATCCTGCTCGCCCTGGCCAGCGCGACTATTGCAGCGTTCGGCCTCGGCGCGATCCAGGGAATAGTCACCCCGGTCTTTTTTGCCTTCGTGCTGACGCTTTGTGTCCATCCGCTGCGCCGCTGGATGCAGGCACGGGGAATTTCCCGGGGCATCGCCACCGGGACCACAATCGCGGCTGTCTTCGGATTATTGACCGCCTTCGCCGCAGTCCTGATTGCCTCGCTCGCCCAGTTCTCCGCGCTGCTGCCGCAGTACGCCCCCCAAATGGCCGAGATCGGCGCCAGAATCGCCGCGCTGCTGGAATCTGTTGGATTTGGCCCGGAGCAAGCCCAGGAAGTCCTGAACGGGTTTACGCCGGGCCGCATCATCGGGTTCCTGGGCGGCCTCCTGGGAAACGTCGCGAGCCTGGTGACCAGCCTCGTGATCATCCTGACGATGCTCATTCTCATGGCGGTGGACGGCTCCCGCGTGCCGGCACTGTTGATCCATCTGAACTACCACCGGCCGGCACTGGTTTCAGCGCTCAACGGCTTCGGCACCAGCGTACGCCGCTACATGGTCGCCACCACGGTCCTCGGAATAGCGCAGGGCTTGTTCAACTGGCTGGTTCTGGTCATCTTGCAGATCCCCGGCGCCCTGCTCTGGGGGCTGCTGTCCTTCATCTGCAGCTTCATTCCCAACATCGGGTATTTCATCGCCATCATCCCGCCCTTGTTCTTCGGCTACCTGACCGGGGGCTGGCCGACCGTCCTGGCCGTCATCATCATCTATGGCGGGATCAACAGCATCATCCAGTCGATCATCCAGCCGAAATACGTGGGCAACGCCGTGTCGCTGAGTGAGACGTTGACCTTCTTCTCCGTCCTCTTCTGGGCGGTGGTCCTGGGCCCCGTCGGCGCCGTCCTCGCCGTCCCGCTGACGCTGTTGTTCCGGACCATCCTGCTCGATTCCGACCCCTCGCTGTCATGGTGGCGGCCGTTGACGGGCGACAAGAAGGACCTCGAAGTGCTCATCAAGGAAGAAGACAAGGCGATCCGCGCCCGCCGCGGACGACTGAAAACGGGCCGCCCGGACACCGGAAGCGGGCCGAAGGCATGACATGCCATCGGGGTGCTGCCGGGGGCCGGTGAGGGCCGCATGCTGAGCACTTTCAGCAGCCTGGCCTTCTTCGCCCTGGCCGGGGCGGTCAGTACCGTGCCTGTCAGCGTGACAATCATGATTCTGCTCTCGCCAGAGCCACGCCGCGGCGCCCTTCCCTTCCTCATCGGCAGCCTTGCGGGTTCAATAGTGGTCGTGGGGCTGTCGGCGGTCGGGCTGCAATTCCTGCCCGTCAGGCCGCCGCGCCTGCATAAGGATGAATGGGTGGCCCAGATTGCCATTGTGACCGGTGCGCTTCTGATTGCGTACGCCGTGTACCTCTTCGTGAGCAAGGGCGGCCGGGACAACGCCATGCTTGGCAAGATGAAGTCGCGGTTCCGGTCCGCACGGCCCTGGGAATTCGTCGTCCTGGGGCTTGGCTTGAACCTTCGTCCGAAGGCAATCCTGCTGGCCGTCACCGCCGGTGCCGTGATCAGTGTCCAGGAACTGCCGCCGCTGCCAGGTAGTCTGCTCGTCCTCGCGTACGCCGCCGTCGTCCAGTCAGCCGTCATCATTCCGGTCGCTGTGTGGCTGCGCTCCCCCGAACGGGCCCAAGCGCCTTTGACCGCCCTTTTCAACTGGCTGCAGCGCCATGGCCGCAGGATTGCGGCGATCGCGACGCTGACGATTGGGATTTTCCTCGTGGGCTACAGCCTTCTCCAGCTCTGATCGGACTGCCCCGAAACCACATTCGCAGCGGTGAACCCCTCAATCCAGGAACGCGCCGTCACCGGCGCCGGCGGGCTTGGGATCGGGAATCCGCACCATCCGGAAAGAAATGATGAGGCCGGCGAGACTGGCGAGAATCGGAATGAGCAGACCAATCTGGAGGGCGATGGGCCGGGCCTCCGTGTTGATCCGGATGATCTCGTCCTGGATCGCCGGCGGCTGGCCGGCGAGGAGTTCAGTAAGTGCGGTGTTGCTGAGGACCTGCGCGTCTTCTTCAAGTACCTGTGCGACCTGCTGCTGTTCCGCGGGCGGCAGCACGGTGCTGGACTCCGCCATGGAAGTGAAGATCATGGAGAGGGACGCGAGCATGATGGCCCCGGCGAAGGCGAGTCCGAACGACAAGCCGAACGAGCCCGCTGCCGAGTTCACGCCGGCGGCCTCGCTGACGCGTTCGTCCGAGATCGGGGACAACGTGTAGTTGTTCAGCTGCGATACCAGCAGCCCCAGACCGCAGCCCGCGATGACCAGCGGGATCAGGAGCCACCAGCCGGAGTCCGCGCGGGGCACCACCGGAAGGATCGCGATCAGCCCAACCATCAGGAGGATGAAGCCCCACCTGATGATGCTCGCCGGGCGGCGCGACCCCGCTCTCTTGCCGGCGAGCACAGCGACCGCGAACATGCTGAGCGACAAGGGTGATATAGACAATCCTGCCTGCATGGCGTTGTATTCCAGGACCATCTGGAGGTAAATGGGCAGCACGATCATGGTGCCGCCCAGGGCCACCTGCTGCATCATTTGCTCCGTGGCGCCAAGGCGGAAGGCATTCAAACGGAACAGCCCCGGGTCCAGGAGGGTCGCCTTCTTGAGGCGCTCGCGCCGCACGAGCCAAAAGAACAGGCCGCACAGTCCGGCCACGCCAATGATGATGAGGGCGGCCACGGACTCGCCACCCTCCTGCCAGACCAGGATGCCGAGAACGACGCCGCCCATGCCCACGACGGACAGAACCGATCCAACGACGTCGAACTCCCGGGGTCCCGTGTACGGCACGTCGTGGACGAGTTTGATTCCGGACAACACGATCGCGATGATGACGGCTTCGAGCAGGAAGGCGACACGCCAGGAGAGAAAGGTGGTGATGAACCCGCCGAGCAGGGGTCCGACGGCGGCGGCGATCGCCGCAGATGCCCCGACGAAGGCATAGACCCGCTTCCGGTCGGCTCCGTCGAAGTTGCCATGGATCAGGGACTGCATGGCCGGCAGGAGGAGCGATGCGCCCAGGCCGCCTATCAATGCCCAGAAAATGAGGATCGGCACAATGCTTTGGGCCAGCGTCATCGCGATGGCGCCAACGGCGTACGCGCAAAGGCCCAGGATATAGGCGCGTTTGCGCCCGATCAGGTCGCCCACTTTGCCGCCGATCAGGATGAATGCGGCGGACACCAGCGCTTCGAGCGCAATGGTCGCTTGGAGGTCGCTGACGGTGCTGCCGATGTCGTTGACCACCGCGGAGATCGAGACGTTCATGATCGACGTGTCGACAACCAGCACGAACATCGCCATCGCCAGCAGCAGCGCCAGCCTTTGGTTGAACTGCACCGGCTGGGTCCCGGCGTCCTTCGGAGAGTTCATCGCGGTCCACCTCCCGCTCTAGTTGGCTTGCTCGGGTCCACCACACAACCGGACATGTCGCCTCCTCTGGAGCAGAACGGGCACTTCATGCATGAGCATGATCCTGCAGGCACATCCCACCAGCGCCCACCGCAAAGCGATGCTGATGCAAAGCTAGCTGTCCGGACTCGCGACCGAATCATGCCCGGCGGGTGAGGTTGCTGCCCCCCTTCCGCCGGGGACGAGGCGGGGCTGCGCTCCGGTCCTGCCCGGGATGGCCTAACGTAGAAGGCTGCCCGGGTTTCGTTGCCGGACAGAATTTCACCGCCCACCGCCACAGCCTGACGCCCGGAGGAAATCCCAGATGCTGGAACAACTGGTGGCCTTTGTGCTGACCTGCCTGGTCGTGGTGGTGGTGCCCGGACCTGACTTTGCGCTTGTCCTCAGGAATGCGCCCCGCGGCACCCGGGCGGCAACCACAGCCGCCGCCGGCATCATGGTTGGCAACACGATCCTTGCCGCGCTGGCGGTGCTCGGTGTCACGGCGCTGCTGGGCGCTTCGGAAGTAGTTGGGACCGGGATCAGAATTGCCGGGGCGGCGTACCTGCTCTACCTGGGCCTGCGCGCCTTCGCCGAGGCGTTCGCCAGGAAACCCAAACCCAGCCAGCCCCCGGCACTGGCAGCAGGACGCCAACCCGGCGGGGCCTCGCCCTTCGTGCAGGGGATGGTGAGCAACTTGCTCAACCCGAAAGTCGCCGTCTTCTACTTGTCGCTGTTCCCGCAATTCAATGTCGCCCCGTTGCCGCCCCTCGCCCAGCACGCCCTGATGGCCGGCATCTTCCTGCTGATCGCGTTGGCCTGGTACGTGCTGCTGCTCAGCGCGCTCAAGAAGGTCACCGGCGTCCTCGCCCGGCCCCGGACCAGCCGGATCGTCGTCGGGAGTTCAGGCGCGGTCCTGGTCGGGGTTGGCGGCACCATCCTGACGCAGACACTGGCGTCCGCCTAGCTGCCCGAGCAAGCCCCCGCCCGGCGTTCACGGGTGCCTGGACTCCGGATCAACCCGGCAGCGTTGATAAGCGCCCCACGGGGCGGGATGATCAGCACATGCCTGCTAACCGCCACCGAAGGAGCCCGACCGTGAGCGCCGCAACCAAGACAACCGAGAAGCTGATCATCATCGGGTCCGGCCCCGCGGGCTACACCGCGGCGATCTACGCCGCCCGGGCCGGGCTCAATCCGCTCGTCATCGCAGGTGCGGTCACGGCCGGCGGCGCCCTCATGAACACTACCGAGGTGGAAAACTTTCCCGGCTTCCCGGGCGGCATCCAAGGCCCCGAGCTGATGGACGGCCTGCAGCAGCAGGCCGAAAAATTTGGCGCGCAGGTGGTGTTCGACGACGTCACCGAGGTCCGGCTCGCCGGGCACCTCAAGCGTGTGGTCACCGGCGCCGGGGAGACCCATGAAGCCCCCGCCGTCATCCTCGCCACGGGCTCGGCGTACAAGGAACTGGGCCTGCCGGAGGAAAAGAAGTTCAGCGGCCACGGATTGTCCTGGTGCGCCACCTGCGACGGCTTCTTCTTCCGCGACCAGGACATCATCGTGGTCGGCGGCGGCGACTCGGCGATGGAGGAGGCTACGTTCCTGACCCGCTTCGGCAAATCAGTGACCGTGGTGGTCCGCAAGGGCGAACTGCGCGCCTCCCGGATCATGGCCCAGCGGGCCAAGGACAACCCCAAGATCAGGTTCGCCTGGAACTCCGCCGTCACCGCGATCCACGGCAACGGCAAGGTCACCGGCGTCACCCTGACCGACACCCGCACCGGCGAAACCCGGCAGCAGGCCGCCACGGGCATCTTTGTCGCGATCGGGCACGTGCCCCGGACCGAGCTCCTGGCCGGGCAGGTGGACCTCGATGCCGACGGCTACATCCAGGTCGACTCCCCCACCACGGTCACCAACCTGACCGGGGTCTTCGCGTGCGGCGACGCCGTGGACCACCGCTACCGCCAGGCCATCACCGCCGCCGGCACCGGCTGCGCCGCGGCCCTGGACGCCGAACGCTTCCTGTCCGCGCTCGACGACGCCGACAGCATCGCCACCGCGCTGGTGGAAGAACCCACGCACTCCTAGGCCACCCGTGAAGCAGTCCCTCCCGACGGCACTCCCAGGCACCGCCCGGTCCCGCGGCGCTTACGGCTCGGTCGCCGCGCTGTCTGTTGCGGAAACTGGCCGGGCCGCAGGCTCAGCCGGCGGTGTCAGCGGCCGGGCCGGCAGGTTCGCCTCAAGCTGGTCGGCATCAGCGGCTGCAAGGTTGCGGATCAGGATGATGAGCCAGGCGAAGATCAGCGACGCCGCGATGAGCTCCACCGCGGTCAGGTTGTAGTAGCCCACCGGGAACCACAGCACCGCGGCGGCGACGATGACCGCCAGGAAGAGCCACCCGAGCGCGGCGAAGGTCGCCGAGACGGACGGAACCAGCGTGCGGATGCGGACAATGAGGGACGCGAAGATCACCACCATGCCGGAAGCGACCAGGGTGTGGAGCCCGAAGCGCTCATCGACGGGGAACAATCCCACGCAGGCGAGGAATACGCCGATGAGGGCGATCCCGCCCTCGAGCAGCCGCACCCGATGCAGCCCGGCCGGGGACTTCGCAGTCGCCGCGAGGGTCGCCGTCGCATATCCCGCCAGCGTGGAGATGACGACGCCGGCGACGATCAGGGTGAAGTTGAACGCCACCCCAGAGACGTCGGAGCTCATGCCGAGGGCACTGAGGTTCTCCTGCCACCACAGCGGATTCTCTGCAGTGAGCATGCTCGTGAGCAGTCCGGTGACCAGGAAGCCGGCGAGGAGGGCGGCGAGCCGGTAGGCGGTCATGCTGAGCGCGGACAGGTAGGCGATGTAGGCGCTGATGGCTCCCGTGGTGCCGACAAGGACTGCGGCCGCGAAAGGGTAGATGACCGCACCGATGAACGCCTGCTGGAACAGCGAAAAGAGCGCCAGCCAGCCGAGCAGGAAAATGCAGGCGTGGGCCAGCGCGAGTGCGGCGATGTCGATGGACGTGCGGATCCGGCCTCCGCCCCGGGCCTCCGGTGTGACAGCCGGACGACGTTGCAGGCAACCGGCCACCACCGCCCCGGCGCCCACCACTGCCGTGCCGATCGCCGCAATGTCACCGACCGACCCCCGTCCGGACAACGGGACCGGTTCCCGCCCGGTCAGCAGAAGTGCGAGCCCGCCCAGGACGAGAAAGGCGGCACTGCCAATGAAGAGCGCCCGCGCCTCTGACGTGACGGCTGCTGGCTTGTTCGGGTCTACCATCACTCACTTCGATTCTTCCGGAATCTGCGCATCCCGGGCGCTCGCACACCGGCGGTACTCCAACGGTAGGGCCGCGGCGGTGCGGGGCCGTCACCCAGAACGGATGAACCCACGCCCGATGAACCCACACCCGATGAACACGCCCCGCGGGCCGTGCGGGACCGACTTCGCCGGACCGCCGCACGGCCCGGGCGGGTCACCGGCCCGTATGCGGAACGATCAGCACGGGCCTGGCCTGCAGGCGGGTCAGGGACACACCAACCGACCCCTCCAGGAGCCGGCCCACCCGGGCAATCCGCCCCGGCCGCTGCCCGCCGACTATCAGCGCAGCCGCGTCCGCGCTTTGCGCCAGCCGGCCCAGGGCATGGGCTACGTCCCCGTTCAGCACCCGGAAGGACCACGCCCCGCCGGGAGGGCCGAGGATGCGCTCGAGGCCGCTGAGCACCTGCGAGCTTGGGTATTCGGCTTCGACATTCGGGGCAGGATCCAGTGAGGTGGCATCCAGGACTCCGGCGGGCTCCCACTCCGTGAGATAGCTCGCCGGGTCCACGAACGCGCAAATCAAGTGCGCCCCCAAGATTGCGGCCAGTCCGGCGGCAGTGCGTACCAGCTGCTCTTCGAATTCCCACGGCACGCCGAGAACCAGTGGGCCGTCCGGCCACGGGCCGGCCCCGCCCTGCTCAAAATTACCGGGAGTTTCCATGGGTCCTGTCAGTCGAGGCCCGCACCCGCCGGGCGTCTAGACCCTGAGGGTGCAGAGGGAATCCACGCCTTCATTATGCCTACTCCCGGCCTAGTGCGTATTAGCTCGCGGCGGCGGACGTCAGAGCCTGCAACAGCGGCGTCGTCGGCCGTCCGATCAGCCGGGACAGCTCGCCCGTGACGCTGGCCAGCAGGCCCGCCTCGGTGTCCGTGTCCAGGGCGGCGAGGAATCCCGCGGTGCCCTCGTCGAGGCCGGCAGTAGTCAGGACCTTAACCAGTTCCGGTGCCGAGACGGGCTGGTAGACAACTTCCCTACCCGCGATCCGGGTGATCGCCGTCGCCAGTTCCTTGAAGTCCCAGGCGTAGTCGCCGGAGAGTTCGTACGTGCGGCCCTCGTGCCCGGCGGAGCTGAGCACCGCCGCGGCCGCGGCCGCGTAGTCGGCCCGCGCGGCGCTGGCCACCCGGCCGTCACCGGCAGCGGCCACGACGGCGCCCGTCTGCTTGGCCGTTTCCACGGTCTGGACGTAGTTTTCGGTGTACCAGCCGTTGCGCAGGATGGTGTTGTCGAGTCCCGACGCCCGGATGAGCTCCTCCGTTGCCTTGTGCTCGGGCGCCAGGATCAGCTCGGTGGTGTCCGCGGCCAGGACGGATGTGTAGGCGATGAACCCGACGCCGGCGGCCTTGGCCGCGTCGATGACGTTGCCGTGCTGCGCCACCCGGGAGCCCACTTCACTGCCGGAGACCAGCAGGAGCTTGTCGACGCCCCTCAGGGCAACCTCAAGCGCCGCGGGATCGGAATAGTCCGCGACGCGCACCTGGACGCCACGGGCAGCCAGTTCCCCCGGCTTTCGCGGCGTCGCGCACAATGGCCACGAGCGAATCCGGTTCCTGGCTGGTGAGCAGTTCATCGAGGACCAGACGGCCCAGTTGTCCTGTTGCACCCGTTACTGCAATGGTCATGTTGCGCTCCTCATCAGTGGTCAAGTCCACGTCACGGTTTGGTCCGCCGGCGATCCGGCGCTGGCGGGCATAACCGGACCCCGGTCCGGTTCATTCCCCGTGTTACATTGTGCGACCGCCGGTTGTTCGATTGCTAGGTCAGGGTCCACGAGCGCTTGGACAGCCCGAACCAGAAGCCGTCGATCGCCGTCTTGGCCTGGATGTCTCCCGCGCCGTATGCCGCCCCGAGGGCAACATAAAGCGGTGCCCAGTGCTCACTGCGGGGGTGAGCCTCGCGGGCGGCGGGTGCCTTGTTCAGGAAGTCGAGGATGGAGTCGACGTCGCCGCGGGCCATGGCTTCCTCGGCCCACTGGTCGAATTCGCTGGAGGCTGCGGGCGGGGCGGTGTCCGGCCCCCCGGCGGGATTGAACCAGCGCAGGTTGTGGGTGGTGAATCCCGACCCGACGATCAGCGTGCCCCGGTCGCGCAGGGGCCCCAGCGACATGCCGAGGTCAAACAATCCCTGCGGATCAAGCGTCGGCATGGACATCTGCACCACCGGTACGTCGGCGTCGGGGTACATCTCCTTCAGTGGAACGTAGGCGCCATGGTCCAGCCCGCGGCTTTCATCGCGCTCCACGTGGTGGCCGTGGCCGGCGACGAGCTTCTCCACTTCGGCAGCCAGCTCTGGCGCCTGCGGGGCGTCGTAGGCCACCTCGTCGTACTTCTGCGCGAAGCCGCCGAAGTCGTAGACCAGGCCGGGATCCCGGCCGGTGGCACTGAGTGTCACGGGGGCGTTCTCCCAGTGGGCGGAGACCATGAGGATGTCCCGGGGCTTGCCGAAGGTGCCGGACCAGTCGTGGAGTTCGCGGGTCCATGTCGAGTCGTCGGCCAGCGGCGGCGCGCCATGGCTGAGGAAGAGAACCGGGGGGCGGTCAGTGGTCTGAGTCATGGCACCATCGTAGTTCCTTTTGATTGAAGCTTCAAGTTTATTGTCAGAACGAGGGCACGGTGAACCCGAGCCCCAGAAGGCCCCGGCCCGCTTGCTCGAGAACCGGATCCCTCGTCAGCGCCGCATGGTTCATCAGGACATTGACGTCGCGCTGGATCCGCTGCAGCGGATGCGACAGCCGGTGGACGCTCCCGCCGGATCCCAGCATGATCATGCGAACGGCCTCGGCCGACGCCTCGCCACTCAGGGCGAGGGACAGCCGGTACTGCCCGCGGTCCAGCTCAGTCATGGTCGAAGGCCCGCGCGCATGGGCGGCGGAGACGACCCGGACCGCTTCCTGCCAATGCAGCCGCGCGGTGGCGACCAGCCCGAAGGCGTGGGCATACCGGACTTGCGCGAGCGGCGAGTCCGCCTGGCGGTTCTCCACGGTGTGCTTGACCTTGCGGACCATGATCAGCTCGCGGAACAGTTCGAGCGCGTATTCGGCAGACCCCAGGGCGGCGGCAGGAGCCACCATGTTCAGCAGCGCGCCCATGGAGGTGTGGATCAGCGGATCCGCATGGAGCAGGCTCCCCGGATTCTCTTCCGCGCCCAGGAGTTCCCAGTCCAGTGTTCGATGCTCCGGGACGAACAGGTCCGCTGCCTGAATGTCATTGCTCCCGGTGCCCCGCAGGCCGGCCGTCTGCCACACGTCGAGGAGCTCGACGTCGGCCAGCGGCACCAGGCACTGCAGGCGCACCCTGCCGTACTGCGCGGCGAGCAGTGCCCATTGGGCATGCATGACCCCGGAGGCAAAGGCCCACCGGCCCGAGATGGAGTAGCCTCCCGGCACTTTCCTGGCCAGTCCCGGCGGGGCCCCAGTAGCGGCCGCCAAGGGGGCCGGCCCGTTCGCGAAGACCTCGTCCTGTGCCTTCCGGGGCCACCGCGCGAGCATCCAGACATGTTCGATCAGATGACCGGCGCTCCACGCCGTGGAGGCGCACCCCCGGGCGAGCCGGCGCACCACCTCCACGTAGGTTTCCAGCCCCATGCCGAATCCGCCGACCCCCTTCGGGGAGAGCATGTGGAAGAGTTTGGCCGCGTGCAGCTGCGCCATGGTGGCGTCCGGAATGCGCCGGAGCTCCTCGGTTTCCGCGGCCCGCTCGCGCAGGCCGGCCACGAGCTCCTGGGCCCGGGCGAGCATGTCGTCATGGGTCGGGACGGCGGTGGCTCCCGGCGCGCCGGCGACGGGTCCGGCGTCGGACGGGAGCGCGAGCGTGTGGCCGGTATGGTCGCGTTTTGCGGCCAGGTACCGGAGGTTGGCCGCCGACGCATGGACGCCGGTGGCGATCTGCCCGGAGATCTCGAGGCCGAGGTCGGTCAGCTGGGCTGCCTTGTCCGGGTTGTTGCTGAGCAGTCGCAGCGTGCCGGCACCCATTGCCTCCAGCATCTGGGCCGCCGCCGTGTAGTCCCGCTCATCCTCGCCGTGGCCCAGGGCCAGATTCGCCGCGTAGGTGTCCAGGCCGCCATCCTGCAGGGCGTAGGCGTCAAGCTTCGAATACAGGCCGATGCCGCGGCCTTCCTGGCGGAGGTAGAGCAGGAAGCCTCCCTCGGCGGCAATCCGCTCGACGGCCTCCCGCAACTGCGGGCCACAGTCGCAGCGCTGACTCCCGAATACGTCGCCGGTGAGGCACTCGCTGTGCAGCCGCACCAGGGGTCCGGCGCCGCCATGCGCCGCGCCGTGCAGCGCCTGCTCCCACTCGCCGAGGGCCAGCAGCAGGTGTTCCTTCCCGTCGGCGAGCCCACTGAAGGTCAGCACCTCGGCAACGGCCTCGAATCCGTCCGGGAAACGCAGCGGCACTACGACGCGGCTGCGCACCGCAGCCGAAGGTGCTGCGGCCTTGGTCGTTGCAGTGGATTCTGGTGCAAGGGTCATCTCGGGTCCTCAGGTATTGGGCAACAAGTGCAGGCGTTGGCCGGCGCGGAATCCCCCGGCAAAGCGGCAACGAGTCACGCGGCCTTGCCGGCCGCATTTACTTGAAGCTTAAAGTTATCGGCCGGGCGGCTGGCATGCAAGCGATGACCCCGCATGACGGCTGGGGCGGGCGAGTCGGCGCCCACCCGCACGAAGAGACCGCAGGGCAGTGCCATCATGAGGGCGTGACTATCCCGAAAACCATCCTGTTGTTCGTCCTCGCCGCCGTTGCTGAAATCGGTGGGGCGTGGCTCGTCTGGCAGTCCGTCCGCGAGGGCCGGGCCTGGTGGTGGGCCGGGCTGGGGGTCGTGGCGCTGGGCATCTACGGTTTCGCCGCGACGCTGCAGCCGGACGCTCATTTCGGGCGTATTCTCGCCGCGTACGGCGGCGTGTTCGTGGCCGGCTCCCTGGCCTGGGGCATGATCTTCGACGGCTTCCGGCCTGACCGGTGGGACGTCCTGGGTTCGGTGATCTGCCTGCTCGGGGTCGCCGTCATCATGTTCGCGCCCCGCGAGGCCGGATGACCGCTGCTGCACCAAGGAAAGGATCCAGAAACCATGACCCGATTCGTGATTGGCCCGGACGTGGCCCTTCATCTCGCCCGGGACGGGGCGATGGTTGCAGATGAGCACCAACTGGTGGCGCCGACGCTGCTTCGCTCGCAGGTGCTTGCGCTCCTGTACCAGTCAGTCCGGCGCGGCGACGTGACGCACGCCGATGCCGGTCGTCAGCTCGACTACGTCCGGGGCCTTCGCATCCGGCTCCTCGGCGACCGCGTCCTGCAACGCCACGCGTGGAGCCTCGCCGAGCAACTGGGCTGGGATGACACCTTCGACGCCGAATACGTGGCCCTGGCCCGCCTTCAGGCAGACGCCTTTGTGACGCTCGACGCCGGGCTCGCCCGGGCCGTCCAGGGCCTCGTGAAGCTCGCGGCACCCCAGGCGCTGCTCGCCCCGGCTTAGGGCGGCGGCTGCCGCCTACCGCCCGGCGGTGCGTTCGAGCACCTGGCCGAGGATCCGCGCGCCTTCCCGGAAGGCACCCGGGTTGGGTCCGGCGAAGTTCAGTCGAATGAACGGTCCGGCGGGTTCGGCCGGGAACCACTCGGTACCGGCCGCGATGATGACCCCCGCGGCCTCGCAGTCCCCGACGAACTGGTCGACGTCGGTCCCGTCAGGAAGGCGGGCCCAGAGATTGAGTCCACCCGTGGGCACGTGCTCAACGTGGGCCAGCGGGGCAAGTTCCCGCAGGCTGCTGAGCATGAGATCACGGCGGGACTGGAGCTGCAGCCGCAGTCCGCGCAGGTGCGTCTGCCATCCCGGCTGCGTCACGACGTCGAGGGCGGCCGCCTGGAGCACGCCGCTGACATACATGGACTCGGCGCCCCGGTCGGCCAGGATGCGATCACGTGCCGGTCCGCGGGCGATCACTGCGGCAATGCGGATGGCCGGGGACACGCTCTTGGTCAGAGAGCGGAGATAGACGACATGGCCGGAATCGTCGAGGCTGGCAACGGGCACGGAATCGGTGGTGATGCCGAAATCATGGGCCCAGTCATCCTCCACCAGGAACGCACCGTATTCGCGCACCACGTCGAGCACCTGCTCGCGCCGGCGGGCGGGCCATTGCGCGCCGGTGGGATTCGCATAGTTTGGCTGCGCATAGAACAGCCGCGCGCCTGTCTCGTCAAAGGCGCGGGCCAGGTCCTCGGGGTCCGGGCCTTCGGGACCGCTGGGTACCGGAACAACCCGGACACCGGACTGCGCCGCGGCCTGGATCGCTCCCCAGTAGGTCGGGGATTCCACCAGCAGCGGCTGCCCGCTGCCGACCAGCGCCCGAAAGACGGAACTGAGCCCGCCCTGGCTCCCCGGGAGCACGATCACATCGCGCGGCGTTGGCGGCGTGACGCCGGCCGGCGTGGAAGCCCGGAACTCGTGCGCGAACCAGGACTGCAGGTCGGGCAGGCCCGCGGCAGGCGGACGTGACAGGGCAGCCTCACCCCGGGCAGCCCGGGTCAGGGCCGCCCTCACCAGCCGCTCGGGCAGCAGTTCCCGGTCCGGATAGCCTGAATGGAAGGCGATGACGTCGTTCGGGGCGCTGCGCATTGCAGTGGAGACGGGGCGGAGCAGCGCCCGAGGCGATCCCAGCGCCGCCGTCTGCCAGCCGTAGTCCGCCGGCCGGGCTGTCCGTACGGCCCGTACGAACGTCCCGACGCCGGGGCGGCTCTCGATCAGCCCTTGCGCGGAGAGGGTCCGCAGGACCTTTTGCACAGTCACGGGACTGGCCTGGTACTCGGCGACCAGGGACCGGGTGGAAGGCAGCCGGGCGCCCGGCGCGGCGGCGGCAATCCATTCCCGGAGCTTCGCCGCCATGAGTGAAGTGCTATCGTAGGACATGAAAGACAATAGTAGCGCTACTCTGCAAATTGATCACCCGTTATCGTCCCGGCCGGCCACCGGACTGTGGTGGGGATTGGTCGGCGTCGCCGCCTTCTCCTTCACGCTGCCGTTCACCCGGGTGGCGGTTGCGGGGTTGTCTCCATTGTTCATCGGATCGGGCAGGGCTGTTGTGGCGACCGTTCTCGCCGCGTTCGCCCTCGCTTTGACCCGGCAGCGCCTGCCCCGGGGCGTCCAGTGGGCGCGCGTTGCAGTGGTCGCCGGCGGAGTGGTGGTCGGATTCCCGCTGCTGACCTCTTTCGCCCTCACCTCCGTTGCCGCCAGCCACGGCGCGGTTGTTATTGCGCTGCTCCCCGCGGCCACCGCAACCATGGCCGTGATCCGCGGCCACGAACGGCCGCCCAAGACTTTCTGGATAATCACCGGCGCCGGTGCGGTTGCGGCATTCGGTTTCGCCGCCGCGCAGTCCGGCGGCACCGGAGACCTGCAGCTGGCCGACCTGCTGCTGTTCGGCGCCGTCGTGTCCGCCGCGATCGGCTACGCCGAAGGCGGCCTGCTGGCCCGCGAACTCGGCTCGTGGCAGACCGTCTCCTGGGCCCTCGTTCTCGCCGCTCCCCTCATGGGGGCCATAGCGACGTTCTCCGTGGCCAGCCAGCCTCCTTCCGCTACTCCCGTGCAGTGGGCGGCCTTCGCGTACCTGGGCGTGGTCAGCATGTTTTTCGGCTTCTTCGCCTGGTACCGCGGCCTGGCCATCGGTCCCATGGCGCAGGTCAGCCAGATCCAGCTCGTCCAGCCAGTCTTGAGCATCGGCTGGGCCGCGCTCATACTGGGCGAAGACTTGACCTGGGCGACCATCATCGGCGGCACCGCGGTCATTCTCTGCGCCGGACTGGCCGTCCGGTCCCGGCCAAGGGCGGCGAAGACGACGGCGGGAAAGATAGCGGAAGTGAAGGACAACGCGAAGGACGACACCGTGACAGTGAAACAACCCGGCTGACCTGTCACCTGCCCCGCCCCCGAAGGCGCTCAGCCCCAGACCAATCCACGATCCGAATGGAAGTTCCGTGTACATCCCCGCACATTTCGCCGCCACCCCCGATTCTGTCCGGCATCTGCTCACACGCCCGTCCGCGGCCAACCTGGTCACCGCCACCGCGAAGGGCATGCTTGCCACGCTGCTGCCCTTCGTCTTCGAGCCCTCGACCGGTGAACACGGCGCACTGCACGGGCACCTGGCACGCAACAACCCCCAATGGTCTGAACCCGCCCTCGGCGAATCGCTCGCCATCATCCAGGGCGCGGACGCCTACATCTCGCCGCGGTGGTACGCGTCCAAGGCAGAGCACGGACGCGTGGTGCCGACCTGGAACTACTCCACGGCCCACGTATACGGCACCCTGGTTATCCACGACGATCCAGCCTGGCTCGCCAGCCATGTGAGGCGGCTGAGCAACCACAACGAGGCCGGCTCCGAACGGCCCTGGACCGTCGAGGATGCCCCGGAGCGCTACATTGCCGGCCAACTGCGCGCGATCGTCGGTGTCGAGCTTCTCATCACGCGGATCGAGGCGAAGCACAAACTCAGCCAGAACCGGCCCGACGCCGATGTTGACGGTGTGGTGGCCGGGCTGCGTGACCGCGGTGACCTCCAAAGCGCCGACGACGTCGAGAACGCGCGGGCACGGGCCGCGGCTCAGGCACGCAGCGAACGGACCGGCCAGGACCCGGCCTGACCCGCCAGGACCCGCTGGCCGCGCGGACCACCAATTCCAGCCTTGTGCATCCAGGCTCATGGGTCCTTACTGGTGGGAGGAGCGCGGGCCCCCGCCCGCCAGGGCCGCCCACCGTGGAGGGCCGGTCCCCCGTTCAAGGGCCTGAGCGGCACGCACTCGGGCTCTCTCGGATTCAGGAGGATGGACATGTTCGCTCGCGTCAGCACCTACCAGCCCGGCCCGGACAGCTCGGGGGCACCGTCAGAGGACACCGTCAACCGGGTGCTCCAGCTTCCGGGATGCCTGGGCATCTATTACCTGCTGGGGAAGGACAAGAAGTCACTGTCGATCACGCTGTGGGAGGACGAGCAGGCCCTCGCCGGCAGCCAGGAGGCCGCAGCCAAGATCCGCACCGAGACCAGCGCCGAGCAGCACATGCAAATCCTGGGCGTGGAGGAATTCGAAGTGCTGACCAGGCAGCTCAAGGACTGAAGGTCAGGACGGGCCGTAGCCAGGGGCCAGGGAGGACCGGCGGAAGTCGGTCTGCCAGACGTCCGTGTCCTGTCCCTCCGCGTCCGTGAGGACGTAGTCGGGCCAGCGGTCAAACGCGGAACAGGGATGGGATATCCCGAAATCCACCGTGTCGGTGACATCCAGACCGGTCACCCCGGTGAGCACCGCGTGATGGTCGAAGAGATTGCGCACCGCTGCGGTTGCGCCGGGCTTGAGGGCTCCCTCCGCGGTCCGGACCGAGAGGACGTTGGGCAGTCCGGCGTCGTAGGGAAGGTCCCGTTTGCCGGCACCGACGACGGCCATCCCGTCTTCGGGGGTGGACAGGACCATCGCGCGAACGGACAGCGCCGGAATGAGTCCCGGAACGGGGCTGACGGCGGCATAGGTGCCGTGGTCGTGGGTGACGTAGCACCCTGAGCGGAGAAGAGTCCGCGTCCCGGGCACCTGGCCGCGGCCGGGAAGGAACTCAACCACGCGGTCCGGGAACGCGGAGCCACCCATGGAGTAGATGGGAGTGGCGGTCTCAAAGAACTTCGCCGCTTCCAGATAGACATCCCGCACCAGCCGGCAGTGCCGGTCAACCGCTGCGACCGTATCCTCGGAGCGGCTGTTCGGCGCGACGCCTTCGTACCCGGCAACACCCACCAGCCTCAGTCCCGGCGTGGCACGGACCAGCCCGGCCAGGCGCAGCCCCTCGGACAGGCTGCGGATGCCGGTGCGCCCGCCGGGGGTTCCGACGTCGATCAGCACCTCCAGGTCGGCCGCCGCGCCTTCGAAGACCTCGGCCGCCGCCTTCACGCCCGCTTCCGAATCGACGAAGCAGCGGATTTCCCGGGCAGGATCCTCTTGAAGCCAGGCACGGACACGTGTCAGTCCGAACCTGTCGACGATCTCGTTGGCGACGAGGACGTGCTGATGACCCCAGCGCAGTGCCGAGGCGGCTTGATCCACGGTGGCGACGGTGACGCCGACCGCGCCGGCAGCCAGCTGCCGCTCGATGATCGGTGCCGACATCGTCGTCTTGACATGAGGAGCGAGCTCGACGCCACGTTCCAGGCACCACGCCGCCATTATGCCGATGTTGTTCTCGAGCGCAGCGCTGTTGAGCCGCAGTTGCGGGTAGGCCGGCGCCGTGAGGGACATTGCCGCGAAGTCCGCATCGGCTCCGTCCGATCTTCCGCTCAGCCTGCTCACACGTATCCCCTGTTCTTCGGTCCAAAATGCTGCCTCGACTCCGACAAATCTACTGGAGTGACGTGCCTCCGGCGGAACTGGCCGGGGCCGCCTATACGTCCAGCGCCGGGTTCCGGTCGAAGAAACCAGCCGGCTTGAGCCAGAACGCGACAGTGTCCACCGGCATGACCGGCCACTCTTCCGGCCGCGGGATGTGGTGAATGCCGAAGACGTACCAAAGGACGACGTCGGTGTTTTCCACGGACCGCCCCTGCCGCACCCATTCGGGCATTCCCAGCCCGCCGGCGCCCTGGTTCACGAACTCGCCCGCCGGCCAGCGTTCGTTGGCATCGTTGGGTGTCACCCAGACCGTGTGCCCAATGACCTCCGCGCGCTGGAAGACCGGGGATGCCGGGTCAAAGAATGGCGGGAAAGCTGCGCCGGGCACCAGCTTGTACGACACCGGGGTCCCGAGTCCGTTAACCGAGTTGTCGTTCGTCACCGTCCAGGCCCGCTGGGTCTCCCAGGAATAGTCGTCGTGCCCCTCGGCGGTG
This sequence comes from Arthrobacter sp. P1_H7, assembly GCF_056405215.1. NCBI lineage: Bacteria > Bacillati > Actinomycetota > Actinomycetes > Micrococcales > Micrococcaceae > Arthrobacter > Arthrobacter sp. P1_H7. Next base: position 220,598 of record NZ_JBFUCO010000011.1, read on the forward strand.
ATGGGGGTCTTGTTTTGATGCAGGGCGAGCCCGTACGGATTGTCCGGACCCATCGGGACCATCGCGGTTTCAGAACGGTAAACCGTGTTTGCCGTTCCGTCGATGTCCAGGTCGAGCCGGGCCACAAGGAAGTGCTGGTGGAAGGGTGCGTAGGTCCGGTTGTCCACCAGCGTTCCGCTCGGATGCTGCTGGCCCTCGCCGAAATGGCTAACCACCATGATTCCCGTGGCCCTTACCTCGCACTCAATGTTCCCGTCTTGGTAGAAGCGCCAGTAGACCAGGTATTCGTAGTTGGCCACCGTGACATGGAAAGAAACCACCAGTCGACGCATACGGCGCACTTCCATACCGCCGTCGTGGTCGATGTGCTTCCACAACACCGCGGCGTCCTCCTCGTGGACGCAGATGGCGTTCCTGATGGTGTAGGGCTCCCCCGCCGAATTGTGCATGACCGCATCTACATACCGGATTTCCCCGAGGCAGTCGCAGCCCAGTTCCAGCGACGTCGTCATGAATCCCAGACCCCATTCGCCGACGTCGAACGCGGTGCGCCTGTAGTGGTCATCACCGGGGTCCCGGTAGGGAACGGCCATCTCGGCGAAGGACAGGCGGTTCGCGATCGGCCGTTCGCGGCCGCCGTCGCGATAGCTGACCCGGTGAATGGTCAGGCCTTCGCGGTAGTTGAACCCGATGCGCATGGACCAGTTCTGCCAGCTGATCCTGTTGCCGTCCATCTGAAAGGAAACGCCCTCGGGCTGGACAATGTCCAGCGGCTTCAGCGGTTCACGGGTGCTTGCGTCGCGGAGCCGGTCCGGGATCAGCGCCGGCACATATTCGCCCATGATTTCGGGACGGTCGACCGCAAAAGTGTCCTCAATGTCCAGCAGCTCCATAGAAGCCAGGTCAATGACGCAGTGGAACCCGTTGACCGGCCCCGCATAGGGGTTGGCGCCCGCACGGGCACGGACCCATGTATCGGACCAGCCGATCCGGCGCCCCTGGTACCTCTCCGGGATCAGTGACAGGCCATAGGTCCACACGTCCATGAAGACCAGGGACAGATCAGTGATGCCGCGCTTGGCAAGCGCAGCGATCACCTGCAGGTGGCTGCGCAGTGCTGCGTCAGCTTCTTCCCACTCGTCGACGGTCATGTTCGCCTGAACCCCAGGGATATGGGTGAAAGAGACGACAACCCCAAGGGTCAGCGACAGCCGCGCCTGGTAGGTCTTGTTTGAGGACCGCTCGAAGCAGTTCACGCCGACGATCCGTTCCGGAGTCGGCGCGTCCGCATCGGCTTCGAAAGCGACGACGGCAGCCTTTTCCGGTTCGATCAGCTCGATAGCCGCAAGCCGCCACGCTGGAAACGCGACGCCCTGTGCGCTGGCGAGCAGGGCCGCCGCTGCACGGAACTCGTCCTCGCTCAGCGGATCCAGTGGATGAAACGGGGCGGACCTTCTCACGGCGCTCTCCTTCTCCGAGATCACGTTCAGGGCCCGCTACGGCTTCTCTTCCTCGGCGGCCTCGGTGAAGAGGGCACCCTGCGCCGCTCCCGAGCCCGACCTCCCGCCGCCCGCTCCGCGCAGGATGAACGCGATGCCGACGGCGGCCGCCGCACCGACCAGCGGCCCGGCGACATACACCCAGTAGTCGCTGAAATTTCCGCCGGCGAGATCCGGCCCGAACGTCCGTGCCGGATTCATCGACGTGCCGGAGATGGGGCTGCCCCACAGGCCTGCCAGGGCAATGTACGCGCCGACCCCGAACGCCCCAAACAGCCCGACGTTCTGGGCGCCGGAGGCGGTTCCCAGGATGACGCTGACCAGCACCATCGTCAGCAGTGCCTCCATCAGGAACGCGGCGCCGGCCGTATATCCCGCCGCCGGATAGTTTGAACCGTAGGTGGCGGAGACCCCGATCACGCCCTGCAGCAGCAGACAGGCGAGCGTCGCTCCGATGAGCTGAACAACGATGTAGGCCGGAACCCGGCGCCACGGGAAGTCACCGCGGAGCGCGAACGCAATGCTGACCGCAGGGTTCAGATGCGCGCCCGAGATCTTACCCATGAACAAGATGATGCCCATCACCATCAGGCCCGGGGCCACCACGGCCGCTGTGCGGCTGATGACACCGGGGAACGCCTGGCTCATCATGCCGCCGCCGGCTGCGACGACCACGAGCAGGAACGTGCCGTACAACTCTGAGAACAGGCGCCGCCATTCCTGGCGCGGATCATTAAAGTCCTCAATTCGCTGCAGGACGCTTTGCTCCACTACTTCAAGTATGTTGGGCAAGACGTCGTGATGCGCGTGGTCCCGGCCAGCGCCGTCTTCGCCCTGATTTGCCGCCATGGCTGTCCGCCTCCGCAGGTTCTGGCAATTTGGCCTGCCGTGGTCTGCCGTGCCCAGCCTCGGTCTGCCACCTCAGAAGGCCAATGTACCGCTGCCGGCGACGGTTGTCAGCGCTGCGCGCGTGGCTCGCTACCCGTTGGTGGCCGGCTTAGGGACACTATGGCAATTTCGTAAGGACATCCGGGGAACAAAGTCCTACGATTCAGCCATGACGCAACAGACATGGCAAAAGCATTCCGAGTGGCCACTGATCGGCGCGGCCTTTGCTTTCCTGGCGGCCTACTCCATCCTGGTCATAGTGGACCCGCCCTCCCCCTACGCCGAAGTTTTGATGCTCGTCATCTGGTCGACGTGGGCCGCTTTTGCCGTCGACTATCTCATCAAATTGTTCCTGGCGCCCCAGCGGGGCCGGTGGTTCGTCCGCCACCCCATGGACCTGCTCATGGTGGTACTTCCGGTAGCGCGGCCGTTGCGGCTCTTGCGCCCATTCACGCTGCGTCAAGTCATGGAACGGGCCCCGGGCACCGCCATCCGGACCCGTGTCATGGCCTATGTCATTGCGTCCGCCCTCATTCTGATCTACACGGTGGCACTGAGCGTTCTCAGTTTCGAAAAGGGCGCTCCGGACGCAAATATCACCACGATGGGTGAATCCCTGTGGTGGGCCATTGTCACCATCACGACGGTCGGCTACGGAGACTACTACCCCGTCACCGTTCTGGGCAGGTGGGCGGCGGCCGCGCTGATGGTCGGCGGGTTTGCAGTCTTGAGCATGGTCACTGCGTCAGTGTCGTCCTGGCTAATCGAAAGCGTGGCCGCCGCAACCGCTGCGCGGACGAAGGCGGCCGAACCCGCCAGGAGCGAGGAATTTGCCCTCCTCACGGCCCAGATCAACAGGCTTCATGACCAACTGGCCCTGGGCCTGAACGAAGCCGACAGCAACGAATCCGACAGCGGCCTGGCCGAGGACAAACCACGAAAGGAGCCCGGTGAGTCATGACAACCTCTGCCTTGGTGCTCGGCCCCATGATGCGGTACGTGGATGAGACGTCGGCGAGTGTCTGGGTGGAGACCCAAGCCGCTGCCCGGGTATCCATCCGCGCCGGCGGCCGGGACTGGGAGGCCCGCACGTTCGCAGTCCACGGCCACCACTACGCGCTGGTGGAATTGGACGGACTGGAGCCGGGCACGGTTACGCCGTATGCCCTCGATGTCAACGGAACGCAGGTCTGGCCCGACCCCTCGTCCGGGTTTCCGCCGTCCATGATCGCCACCCTGGCCACCGGCAAGCCGCTGCGGATGGCCTACGGCTCCTGCAGGACCAGCGTCCCGCACGATGCCTCCGGCAACCGGACCCACGGCGTCGACTCACTGCGCGCCTACGCACTGAAGATGGCCTCCGGCACAGACCTGCCATGGCCGGATCTGTTGGCCTTCCTTGGGGACCAGGTGTACGCCGACTTGACCAGCGAGCAGATGCAGGAGTTCATCCGCGCCCGGCGCGACATCAAGGAACCCCCCGGCGAAGAGCTCAAGGACTACGAGGAGTACGCCCACCTGTACTTTCTGGCCTGGTCAGACCCCGCGAACCGGTGGCTGCTATCCACCCTGCCCAGCGCCATGATCTTCGATGACCACGACATCCGCGACGACTGGAATACCTCGCTGAGCTGGAAGAAGAAGATGGAGGCGACCTCTTGGTGGCATGAGCGGATCGTCGCAGGGCTGGCCTCGTACTGGGTCTACCAGCATCTGGGGAACCTGTCACCGCAGGAACGGGCGGAGGATGCCGTTTGGCAGCGGATCACCGGGCACACAGGCGAGGATGAGGTCGATGTGGGCGCCGAGCTGGACAGCTTCGCGGAGCGGGCTGATCGGGACCCGAAATCCTACCGGTGGAGCTACTGCCGCGACTTCGGCGACACCCGGCTGATCGTGGTTGACTCCCGCGCAGCCCGGGACCTGACGCCGGACGACCGGGCGCTGGTTGATCCGGAGGAAATGGCCTGGCTGGATGACCGGATGCAAGGCGGCTTCCGCCACCTGCTCGTGGCGACGTCCCTGCCTTTCCTGTTGCCGATGGGCTTGCACTACGTCGAGTCGTGGAATGAGGCCGTCTCTGAAGGTGCGTGGGGAAACCGTGCCGCTTGGGCCGGCGAGAAGCTGCGCCAGGCGCTGGACCTTGAGCACTGGGGCGCATTCCAAAACAGCTTCCGGGAACTGGCGGCCATGGCCATCGAGGTCGCCGACGGCAATCGCGGCCCGGCGCCGGAAACAATCACCTTCCTCTCCGGGGACGTTCACTACTCCTACGTTGCGGAGGTAGACCGTGCCTCGGGCAGCCGGATCCTGCAGGCCGTCTGCTCCCCCATCCGCAACCCGTTGCCCCGCCTGATGAGGTCCTTCGCGGCCATCATGTCCTACGGCCTGGCCACGCCGGTGGGCGCTTTGGTCGCGCGATCGGCCAAGGTGCCGGACCCGCCGTTCCACTGGTCCGGCATCCGGGGGCCCTGGTTCCAAAACAACGTGGCCTACCTGGAGGTGGTACCGGAAGGGCTGAAATTGTGGTGGCAGACCGGGGTGGTGGACGACGGCGACCACCTGCATCCGAGGCTGGAACGTGTCGCTACCCTCACGGTCTCTCCCCGGAGCGCGCAGGACCCCGTCCAGGGACAGCAGGGAAATCCAGACTCCAGACGTTCTACCGAAGGTCGCGCTCAGGGGCTGCCACGTTCTCGATGGCGACCGTTTCGATGATTCTGGTGGATGGCTCACCGACCAGCGCCGGTGCCGTGACACCCGTTTTCCACGTATCGTTCTGCAGCCGGCCCAGGAAGTCCACTGCCGCCGCCTGCGTATCGAAGTCCATCTCCAGCATCACGTAATCCTGCTGGTCAAGCGGGCGCGAGATCCGGAATGACCGCACGCCCGACGCGGCGCGGTCCAGCGGATCGCTGTCAAAAGCCCTCCGCCACATGTCAAAATCCCGGACCTGGTGTTCGATCTGCAGGGTAATCACTGAGGCGCTCCTGTCGACGTTTCTACACGCCCACTGTAGGCCCGGAAGGCCCCGCCAAGTAAGGAGCGAGGCCGAAGTGTTATTCCGGCTGGCGTCTTACGCCGGCTGGGTTCCGGTGTTGGTGCTGGTCGGGGCGTTGGACTGATCGGCCTGGTGGCGTTGCCGGCGGCTCGCCATCAGGAACGGCACCGCGATCAACTCGATCACACCGCCTATCGCCAGCGACGCCGCGTAGCCGTACACATCTGCCGCACGGCCGAGCAGCGGCTGGACCACCACGCCACCGCTTGAGCCCATGAGTGAATCGAAGCTGAGCACTGTGGCGCGCTGCTTCGAGGCGATCATGTCGTTCAGGTACGCCTGCCGCACCGGGATGCCCGCCGATGACACCACTGCCCAGAGTGCCAACAGCACCAGAGCCACCCAGAACACGTGGGTGAACCCGAGCACCACCAGGATCACCATGTCCACGACGCTGCTCAGGATCAACACGGTGGTGCGCCGGCGGACAAGGCGCCGGACGCGGGGAGCCATCCAGCCGCCGAGCACCTGCGCCGCGGCCACGATGGCCGCCGCCAGGCCCGCGACGGAATACGCGTGGGGGTCCCCATAGAGCTCGAGCAGGTACGGCTGCAGGGCGTAAAACACATAGATCCCGACGCCGGCGCTGAACGGCGCGGCCAGCATCACGTAACGTACGGGCGGATTCTTCAATCCGTTCTCAATCGAGGCGGCAAGTACAGCCCGGGTCGCCTGGAGGGGATGGGCCGAACGTTCGGGGGTGAACCCGACGTCGCGCATGAGCCCAAAGGCCACCGCAAACATGGCCAGCAGCACGCCCACGCGCATCAGGAACGGCACGCCCAGATTGGTGGCCTGCGCGATCACGCCGCCGGCCACGGAGCCCGCGAGCATCGCGACCCCGGAGACCATCTGGCCGCGTCCAAGCACTGCTTCCATCCCGCCCTCAAACCCCGAGAAGCGCAGTGCATCGACAAGCCAGGCCTCCACCGCTCCGGAGAAAAAGGTGAAGCCGAGGCCGAGCAGGACCGAAACTACCGCCCACAACCAGAACGGGGCGGAGAACTGCCAGAGCAGGTAGTAGAAGTAGGTCGAGACGGCGAGGGTCACGGTTCCGAGCAGGAACGAGACGCGCCGGCCCCAACCGTCGGCAACCACCCCGGTGGGCACCTCGAACAACACCATGCCGGCCGTGAAGAAGGCATTCGCGGCAAACGCCTCGAAGTTGCTGAGTCCGGCGTCGAGCAGGAAGAGGGTGTTGATCCCCCAGATGAACGAGGCCGCAAGGGTATTGCCCAGCGTCAACGTGAGATAGATGCGCTGAATCTTTCGGGCGGCGGCGTTCATCGTATCGCCGTCCCCGCCGGGGCGAGGAGGGAGCACGAGGCCATTCTCGTCTCCGCTGCCGGCGCGCGCCAGTGCACATCAGGCTCGGGGCATGACGCGAAACGATCGAGCCGAAGGGTGCCCGGCCGGCTCAGCTGCCCTGGTTGGTGTAGAACGACCGCCGGCGGGCGTATTCATGGACCCGGTCCAGGGTGGCGATCTGGTCGCGTGCCTTGGTGGCCAGTCCGTCGAACCTGGAACCGTTCAGTCCCAGATCGCCGGAGAGGTCCTGCAGCGTCTGCCACAGCCCTAGTTTTCCCATCACCGCCGACCGCATGACCTCGGACTCCAGCACCAGCGTCATCGGCGAGCGGCTCACCACCCGCCCGTTGAGCTTGAGTCGGCCGGCATGCTCCGCGACCCACGCCGCCACCCGCCGCGGAGTTCGCCGTGGCAGGCCAAAATCGCCCACTAGTCCGCGCAGGTACTCCCGCTCCTCCCTGATCTGGGTGGCAAGCGCTGCAAGTTCGGCGTGGAAGGGAGTGTCCGTGAAGTCGCGCGCCATGCGCTCTATGCGGCCCTGCCCCGCTGTGGCTCCCGCGAGGTGGTCCGAGAGGTAGAGCCCGAACAATTTCTTATCGATTTTTTCGGAAATCTGCGGTGCCATGAATGCTCCACTCTGATCGAAGGGTTGCTTCGGGAAACCTCACCCTACCGGAGGTCATGGCGGGCCCAGAAGTCCTATCGGGGCGCGGAATCGTCGTGCGCCGGCCGCACTGACCCGGCGTCGGGATCCATCGCCACGAGCCCGGCGTCGTCCTTCACCTCTGTCAGTTCCTGCGCCACGTCAGGCTTGAGCCAGGACGCCACCACGCTGACCCCGCCTCCGTCGTCGCGGTCGATCACGATGTCGATCTCGGAGGCGGCCGCCCCCATGCTCGACAGCTGCTCGCGATATGACGCGACGAGCATCTCCAGGCTTTCCTCGGTCCACTCCCCCGGCCGCATCCTCGTTGAGATTTCGACCGGTTCAGGCTGATACAACGTCATGAAAGTCCTTCCCATGGGGTTCGATCAGGGTGAGCACGCCCCCATTCTCGCCCCCCGCGCCGGTGTGCGCCAGAGCAGGGATATCGGGCCGCCATGGCGCCAGGGCGTTCCGAAGTGAACGCCCCGGTGGCAGACTTTGTCCACCGGTGCAGTACCAATGAGGAGGATCCGGGTGTCCGTCATGGTTGAGGCCCTTTTGCACGACGGCACGGCAATACCTGTCCTGGTGAGCGGTGACGGCCGGGCGTTGCTCATCCCTGCAGATGTGAAGCCGCGTTCCGCGTCGGAAGCGCAGACGATGCGGGAGTGGGGCGCGGATCCGGACCTCGGGCCCCATCTGGTGTCGCGTCTCTCGCAGTCCTATCGGGTTATCGCGGCCGACTACGAGGGGCACCGGATGGCGCACCCTGCGCCTTATACCCTTACCCCGGAGAACGTCGCCGCCGATTTCCTGGCGATCGCCGATGCGGCGCGCGCCGAAACGTTCGGATACTACGGCTATTCCTGGCTGGCCCTGTGTGGTTTGCAGTTGGCGGTCCGCACTAACCGGCTCTGGGCGCTCATCATGGGCGGCTTTCCGCCGCGCGAGGGCCCGTACAAAAGCATGTTGGCGGTGACGCAGGCGGCCCACGCAGCGGCTGCCGGGTCCTCGGAACAACCGCCGGCGGCGAACGTCCCGGTCGAACCAGGCGACTGGGATGCCGCCACTATACAGACCAACGAAGCACAAACCCGCCAGTTCGTCACGCTGTACGAAGCGCTCCAGGACTTCGACGATTCAACTATTGGCGTGGCGCCGGACCTGCCCCGGCTGGCGTTCGCCGGCTCCGCCGATCACATCGTGTACGGACCCCGCTGGGGAGACGTGACGGTGCGGATCGGCGAACCGCTTGCTGCCCACGAGCGTGAACTCATCGAGGCCGGGTGGGATGTGCAAGTACTCCCCGCACTCGATCACCTGGGCGCGATGCACAGCGACGTCGTCGTCCCTCTCCTGCAGGCCTGGCTGGGAAAAGTGGGCCGGCAGCAATAGGAACGTCCACAACGCCGCGGGGCCGTCGCGGCGCTGGTGCCTATTTCCTGAGGCGGAAGACGTCCGCTTTGATCGCGTGGCGTCCGGTCTTGCGTTTGCCCGCCGGCGTCCCGTACAGCACCAAGGCCGACCTGCCGTCGTCGAGGACGGTGATCCCCTCGGCATGGTCCTCGTCCTCACCGAACGGTGCGTCGAATTCGCAATGCAAGTCGTCTTTCGCAAGGACGGCCTCGGCCTGGGACGTCAGCGCGCCCCGCCAGCGAAACACGGCCGCGCGCCCGTCGAGTTCCATGGTGGGTCCGGCCAGGACGAGCAGGTCCTCGCCGTGACGGCACAGATCCCGTACGCCCAAACCTTGCAGGCGAAGGAAGTGCTTGCGGTAGCAGCGGTTCCCGGGTCCGATCGGCTGCGGCTCCAGGCCGGGCCCGTCACCAACCTGGAGCTCGATGATCATCGCCCACCCACGCAGCACCGGCCCGCGCAGACCGATGAAGACCCGGTCGCCAGCTACGGCGAGGCCCTCGCAATCAATGCCGTTGTCCTTGCCCGGGATCGGGCGGCCGGTCTTCGAGGACTGGATGAAGCCACCAAGGTGTGGGTCATCGGCCAGCAGATCGATCAAGTCCGTGCCCCGGCCGCGGCCCAGCACGGCGGGGCGCTGCCGCTGACCCGTCGGGCTGGCGCTCGGATCGAGGAGGGCCTTAGTCGAAAGGCGCGCCAACACCCGGCGGCGCTGGCTGACCTCCACTGTCGCCAGGGATCTCTGCGCCTCTGCGGGCGTGGCGTTGTTCTTGACCTGTCGGCGGGCTGAGCTGTGCGATCCGACCAGCCACAGCGTGTCGTTCTCGACATCGAGGCCTTCGATGTCCATCTCACCGCTGTCCCCGGGCAGCTCAAGGATGTGGGTGAGATCGAAGCTGCGGTGGGTACGGGCCTGGCCGCCGGCCTCCAGGGTGAGCCGCTCGAGGCTGGTCGTCTCGTCATTGGCGACCCACAGGTGGGAACCCTGCCGGGTGACCGCGGACAACCCGTCGCGGAGGTCATCCTTCGGATCCAGGGTGCTGCGCTGGTCGAGTACGAGGCTGATTTCGCCGGAGGGCTCGTCCGGCCGCGGCCATCCGCTCACCGCGGATCACCCATTCTCATCAGCGGTGATCGGCAGCTTTTCCCGCGCTCTCCGTTCCCTCAGCCAAGGGATGAGGCCACCCGCCAGGAGCATGTCCACCTGGCGGCTGGAGAGACTGTGCCGCACAGGGTAAACCTCGCCGCGGGTCTGGTTCTGCACGAGTATCTCCTTGCCTGTGACGAGGGCGTCGTGTATCCCTGTCAGCGCGAGCACATCGCCCTGTTCAATGCGGTCGTGATCGGCCGCATTTGTGAACTCGAGTGCGAGGACGCCGAAATTAGCCAGGTTCTGCCAGTGGATCCGCGCGAACGAGACGGCCACCACCGCGCGCAGCCCGAGGAAGCGCGGGGTGATGGCTGCGTGTTCGCGGGAGGATCCCTGGCCGTAGTTCGTGCCGCCGACCAGGATGTGCCCTGTCGAGTCGCGGGTTCGTGCGGCGCGGGCGGCGTAGGTGGGGTCGAGCTGGTCGAAAGTGAATTCGGCGAGTTTGGGGATGTTGCTGCGGTAGGGCAGGACACGGGCACCGGCGGGCAGAATCTCGTCCGTCGAAACGTCATTGCCCACTACCAGGGCCACTGGTGACTCGATGCGGTCCGCGAGGGGACCAAAGACCGGAAGCGAGGAGATGTTTTCGCCCTTGACCAGAGCCACGTTACGGGCTTCCTCCGGCGCCAACGGTTCCTCCAACATGGCGACGTTCACGCTCGACACCTCGGGAAGTTTGATCTCGGGGTACTCAAGGTCGAAGAGCTCTGTCAGGTCCCGCGGGTCGGTGATAGTCCCGGTGAGTGCGGCAGCCGCGGCCGTTTCCGGTGAGCACAGGTAGACCGAGTCCTCCTTCGTGCCCGAACGGCCGGGAAAGTTGCGGGGCATGGTGCGCAGGCTGTTGCTTCCGTTCGCGGGGGCCTGTCCCATCCCGATGCAGCCCATGCATCCGGTCTGATGCAGCCGGGCTCCGGCGCTGATCAGATCAAACGTGGCTCCCATCCTGGTGAGGTCCTGCAGGATTTGCCGGGAACTCGGGTTGACGTCGAAAGAGAGTCCGGGGTGGCACTGCCGCCCCTTCGTGATGGCGGCGACGATGGCGAAGTCGCGCAGGCCCGGGTTCGCTGAGGACCCAATCACGACCTGCGCCACCGGCCTGCCTGCGGCTTCCCGCACCGGAACGACGTTGCCGGGCGAGCTGGGCAGGGCGATGAGCGGCTCGATCGTGGCCAGGTCGATCTCTTCGGTCACGTCGTAGGTGGCACCGGAATCGGCGAGGAGTTCGGTGAAGTCGCTCTCGCGCTGTTCGGAGCGCAGGAAGGCCCGGACCTGCTCGTCGGCCGGGAAGACCGTGCTCGTCGCACCGAGTTCGGCGCCCATATTGGCAATCACGTGCCGGTCCATCGCGCTCAGCGTGGCGAGGCCGGGACCGTAGTATTCGATGATCCGGTCCTTGCCGCCCTTCACGCCGTGCCGGCGAAGCATTTCGAGAATGACGTCCTTGGCGCTGGTCCACGGTGGCAGTTTGCCGGTAAGCCGCACGCCCCAGATCTCCGGCATCTTCAGGTAGAGCGGCTCGCCCGCGATTGCCAGGGCTACCTCGGTGCCGCCGACCCCGATTGCCAGCATCCCCAGTGACCCTGCGGCCGGGGTATGGCTGTCGGAGCCGACCATGGTCTTGCCCGGCCGGCCAAACCGCTGCATGTGCGTCGGATGGGAGACCCCGTTTCCGGCCTTCGAGAACCACAGGCCAAACCGGCGGCAGGCCGAGCGGAGAAAATCATGGTCCTCAGCGTTCCTGCTGTCAGCCTGCAACAGGTTGTGGTCCACGTACTGCACGGAGACTTCAGTTTGTGCCCGGTCGAGCCCAATGGCCTCCAGTTCAAGCATGACCATTGTCCCGGTCGCGTCCTGGGTGAGGGTCTGATCGATATGCAGGCCGATCTCACGGCCGGGAATTATCTCCCCGGCCACCAGATGGGATGCGATGAGCTTTTGGGCCACGTTGTAGGCCACGGTGGGCTTCCTTACTCGATGGCGAGGCCGGACGCCTCCGTCGGCTACGAACCGGCCACCGGACACTCCCCTTTATCCCCAAATTAGCCCACTCCGGGCGCCGGGAACAGTGGGGATTCGACGCTCATCGCGGCGCTGCCGGCCCCGGGACGCTCCTGGTGTTCCACGAGCTGAGGAAGGCCAGTGCCGCAGCCAATCCCGCACTCAGCACAACGGCTCCCAGCCACATCGACACGGGCCATTGAATCGATGACGCGAGGGCGATGCCGGCCAGTTGGCCCGTCCAGATGAGTGCCGCCAGCACCGCGGTGACCGCCGGCAACCTGCGCCTCAGCCCCGGCCCCGGCCGGCGGGCGAGCAGCGCATCCGCCACTACCGCGATTATCGTGGCACCGGCCGCACCGGCGACCGCTGGCGGCCGCAGCCCCGACATGGCCAGCGGCAGCCACGCCACCACGGCGACCAGGATGGTGGCGATACCGAAAGGCGGCCTTCGGGCTCCGGAGAAGGTGTAGAGGAAGGGGGCGATAATCAGCGCTGTGGTCACCAAATAGCTGGCCAGTCCGAGGGCCGGGGGCAACTCCGCCTGGGTGTGCCCGGGGCTCCCGATTGGCGTCTGCAGATACGGGACGGCCGGCGGGGTCCGGACGAACGCCGAGCAGTAGATGAGGAAGAAGGCTCCCAAGCCGGTCATCAGGGCGAGAGACAACAGTGCAGGCGGCGTCCATTTGAAGGCCTCTGAGCCGCTGGCGGCCCGTGCACTGCGGATAGCGGTGCCGAGGATAAGGAAGAGACTGAATCCCAGCAGCAAGTGTGTGGGGCTCACCAGCGCATCGAGGGAGACTTCGATGCCCAGGATCTCGTGCCAGGCCAGGTCCAGAACGCCTGCGACGGCGAACAGGACCAATCCGATGACTGTGCCCTGGTAGCCCGCCGGTACCGACCGGGTCAATGGCCGCCCGGGCTGACGGTTCCTCCAGATCACGCTTGCCGTCCACGCGGCGGTGGCCACGAGGCCCGAATAAAGTGCCGCGTGCCAGGGGGTGAAGAAGGTTTCCAGCCCGGGAACGTGCAGGTGGGCCCAGCCGTCCAGGAAGACGGCCAGCAGGAGCCAGATGCCCAGCAGCTGGGTCACAAGATCGTTCCGCGCCCCTGCCCGAAGAGTCTGTGCTGCCGTGTCAACCATCGTCACTCTCCTCGCACTCGCCGTGCCATCACCCTGGCCATGCCATCCTGTGTGGACGGGACGCCCACCGCATCCGGCCGCGTCGAATGGTTAAAGCTTGGACCTGCCGGACTCCGCCCGCCAGTCCTGGATTCCCCCAGCCTTTCTTTGGATTTGCCGGTCTTTGGATTTGCCGGCGGTTTTGCCGACGGTTGTACCTGCGGGTTATGCCTGGGCGGCAGACACGTTTTCGAGGACGACGGCGAGGCCCTGGCCGACGCCGATGCAGATCGCGGCGACGCCCCAGCGCTGCCCGGAGGCCTGCAGGGACCGGGCCAAGGTGCCCAGGATCCGGCCGCCGGAGGCGCCGAGCGGGTGGCCCATGGCGATCGCGCCGCCGTGCCGGTTCACGATTCCCGCATCGATGCCCCAGGCGTTGATGCAGGCCAGGGACTGCGCGGCGAACGCCTCGTTCAGTTCGACGGCGCCGACCTGGTCCCAGCCG